>JABMQN010000004.1 GCA_013203045.1 Chloroflexota bacterium | reverse complement strand
TGGAGCATTGGGATTTAGTTTGTAATTAGAAAGTCATTCTGAACGCAGTGAAGAATCTCCTTTAACAAGCATGAGATTCTTCAGTTGCTCACTCCCTCAGAATGACAACCTGACAGGAGGTCAAAATGTCGCTCGAAACCTGGCAAGAAGAATTCGAACAGAAAATGACCACACCGGAAGAAGCGGTGAAGGTCATTGAGTCCGGTAATTATGTCGTTTTAAGTCAGCCGGAACCTTTGGCATTGGGCTTGGCACTGTCTTCCCGGATAGGGGAGATAACCGGTGTCAGAGTTCATGGCGGTGGCGGGAGAGACCTTCCCTGGTTCGACCCCATTTTTGCAGAGTCCTTCCAATTCGAAATTCCGTATGTGTTGCCGCTTGTCCGTGAAATGATGGACGAAAAAAGAGGCGATTTCCAGGTAGTGGGACTCTATGCTTCAGCCGATGTTGATTTCATGAAACCTATTGATGCTTATCTCATACAGGTTGGCGAACCCGATGAACACGGTTATTGCAGTCTGGGTGCATCGTGCTGGAACAAACGTGAACTTTGCCAAACAGCCAAATATGTTCTGGCTGAAGTGAATAAGCGGAATGTCCGCACGTACGGAGAAAATTATGTCCATGTCTCTGAAATAGACTGCTTTGTGGAGCACACGCCTTCCGAAAAATTGCCGGGCGGCACGGATCTTCTTGGCAGGAAAGTGAGTGGCCCAGGTGAGCTGGAAAAAACCGTTGCTGGATATATCGGCGAACTTGTCCTTGATGGTGGGTGCCTGGAAATTGGTGTTGGCGGTACTGCTGAATGGGTTGCTCGATTAGGTGTGCTCGATAACAAAAACGATCTTGGCTGGCATTCCGAAAACACACCGCGTGGGGTAGCTACACTGGTGAAAAATGGAGTCATCAGCGGAAAACGCAAGCAGATTAACATTGGGAAAGCAGTGGCCACAGCAGTCGGCGGCGGTTCAAAAGATGAGATGGATTATATCAATATGAATCCACAGTTTGAAGTATATCCCTCCAGTTATTGCCTCAATCCCAAGGTGATCTCAGAGAATGACAATGTCGTGGCCATCAATAGCGCCATAATGGTCGATCTGACCGGGCAAATATCGGCCGAATCTATTGGTACCAAAATGATGAGCGGTGCCGGCGGGCAGACGTCCTTTGCCATCGGGGCATATCTTTCAAAGGGAGGACGTGCTATCACCGCTATTCCTTCCACAGCTAAAGGCGGGACGATGTCGCGGATCGTACCTCAGCTTACACCGGGCACGGTCGTGAGTACCCCCAGAACTTTGGCAGATACCATCGTCACAGAATATGGTGTAGCCAAATTGAAAGGTAAGACCCAACGGGAACGTGCCATGGAGCTTATCGGCGTTGCCCATCCTGATTTTCGGGCTGATCTGGAGAAAGAGGCCAGGAAGCTCTATTGGCCTGATTAGTTGGTGTACTGAGGGGCGGATACCAGAGAGAGGGTGGTTGATTTACTTTGAATCACTAACCCCCTGAGCCGCGAAACGGAAAGCGTATATCCAGTATGCTATCGACAGGCCCCCGCCAGTACCCTTTGAAAGTACATTGCTTGAATTGCTCACATGGGTTGGGGCACTCGTAGTGGCTAATCTCTATTACTCCTCTGATCCCCATATTTTCGGACATGACTTCGCATGGGTATATTGTTACAGCTATACGCCTCTCGGTAGTGTCTTTTTCTTCAGGCAGGTTGATTTCCTCAGAATAGTATAATGTGGCAGTCTTGATCACGTCGTGTTTTGTCTCGGCATATTCATAGCATTCGGTTATGTTGGTAGTACCTATTTGAGCTAGCTCAAGTGACAGCTTTTCTGAAAAATCCTTAAGTGCAAATGAGGTCAATATTGGCTCTGTAGGAGCAACCTGGATGGCAATGGAGTAGTAATGTGAGCCTTCGTGCCGCAGGTGTTCGCGTTTTGAAGACTGCTCGTTCCATACGAGGTCCGGTTTGTTGTTTAACAGCTGCCTGATACTATCTAATTTGCTCATAATTCAACCTAAACACCCATTCAATTGCCGTCCGCCCAGCACATGCATATGTACATGCCAGACGGTCTGCCCTCCCTGCTCACCACAGTTCACTGCGACGCGAAATCCATCGGATACCCCTTCTTTTTCAGCTAACTCGGTTGCCACTCTGGCCATTTTGCCAATCAAAGGATAATCTCCATCGGTCATATCCGTCAATCGTGGGATGTGCTTTTTGGGCAAAACCAGAAAATGTACCGGTGCTTGAGGTTGAATATCATAGAAAGCGATCAATTCATCATCCTCATAAATCAACTGGCTGGGAATCTCTTTGGCTGCAATCTGACAAAATATACAGGACATAACTTCTCCTCAGTCTGGTCAAGCGCGATCACTTGACACCTTTTCTGACTGGACTTGTTTACCCTTTCCCCGAGCCCTTTCAAGATGAACCATTATGAGGGCTATATCAGCGGGTGTGACACCGTCTATGCGTGACGCCTGTCCAAGCGTCTGAGGTTTGAATCGCTGGAGTTTGTAACATGCTTCGTAACGCAGTCCGGTAATTTCCTCATACTCAAACCAATCCGGTATGCGGCGTTGCTCGAGCTTCTGCATTCTCTGGATGGCTGTCTCTTGCCTTTCGATGTACCCCTTGTATTTAGTCTCGATTTCCACTTGCTCTATGCAGTCAGGAATAAGGTTGGGATTGGCGAATCCGAGCGTATCCAGAGACTGGTAACTAACTTCCGGACGGCGCAGATACTCCAGAGCGGTCGTGTTGCGCCCCAGTGCAGGGAGACGATGGTTTTCAATGGAATCGCTTAGCTTCTCAGCTACCAGCACAGTCTTCGAAAGTCGTTCAAGTTCTACAGGTATGGAGTGTCTTTTAGCTTCTACTGCTTCGTAACGCTCTTTTCCGATCAGTCCCAATTCATAGCCGATGGGAGTCATTCGGAGGTCGGCATTGTCGTGGCGAAGCAAGAGGCGATACTCGGCTCGTGATGTCAGCAGTCGATATGGCTCGGTCAACTCCTTCGTTACCAGATCATCGATCATTACGCCAAGATAACCTTGATCTCGCTGGATGATGATAGGTGATTTCCCTTTTATTTTCAATGCTGCATTTATTCCAGCAATAAGTCCTTGACCGGCTGCTTCTTCGTAGCCTGTGGTACCGTTGATCTGTCCTGCAAAGAAAAGCCCGGGAATACGTTTAGTTTCCAAAGTGCTTGATATTTGGCTTGGTGGCGCATAGTCGTATTCGATCGCATATCCTAATCGTATAATCTCGGTTTTCTCAAGGGCTGGTATCGAGCGTATCATTTCTAGTTGAACATCTTCCGGGAGACTGGTGTTGGCACCTTGCAAGTATACTTCGTTGGTCTCCCATCCCTCCGGTTCAAGGAAAAACGGATGAGATGTTTTATTGGCGAACTTGAATATTTTATCTTCAATAGAAGGGCAATATCGTGGGCCAGTGCCTTTAATTGTGCCGTTAAAAAGAGGTGCTCGATGTAAGTTTGAACGAATAATTTCGTGCGTTCTATCATTCGTATTGACAAGATAGCATGACATTTGTTTTCGCCATTCGATCTGGCCATTCTGGGGGTAAGCCGGATTTGGAGATGGAAAACATAGGTCTCTCGATGGAGAATCGAAACTGAAGTATAGTGGGACTTCGCTTCCCGGCTGTACGATGGTTTTGGAAAAATCTATGGTCTGGGCATCCAGCCGAGGCGGAGTTCCGGTTTTTAATCTTCCCAGAGTAAAACCTAACTGGCGCAAGTTTTCCGAAAGGCCATAGGCAGCGGCTTCTCCGGATCTCCCTCCAGCATAGCTTTTTTCGCCAATGATTATTCTCCCGGAAAGAGAAGTCCCGGTTGTGAGTATGACTGTCTTACTTTTGTATACATGGTTTGCATCGGTAATGATCCGCAGGATTTGGCCCGATTCACTTTCATCAACATGCAGCGTTTCAATCAATGCCTGCTCGATATCCAGATTAGACTGTTTTTCCAGAACATTCCTCATTCGCAAACCGTAGAGTTTTTTATCTGATTGTGCTCGCAATGCCTGAACTGCAGGCCCTTTGCCGGTGTTAAGCATACGTATCTGGACAAAGGTTTCATCGGTGTTTTTGCCCATCTCGCCGCCCAGAGCATCAATTTCTCTGACGAGATGTCCCTTGGCTGGTCCTCCAATAGAAGGATTACAAGGCATGAGGGCCACGTTATTGAGATCCATGGTTATAAGAAGTGTGTGGCAGCCCATCCGGGCCGCTGCCAGTGAGGCTTCACATCCGGCATGACCTCCGCCAACAACAATCACATCGTATACCATCGCATGATCATTTTATCATTACCAGATAGGTGCTGTAAAAAGGGCTTTGATGGTACACCAGTATATGAGGCTAACGGAGCTAGCACTTGACATGCGAGGGCTGAAGTGTGACAATGTGCAATCAAACAGCAAAAACCGGAGGGAAGCGATGCGAGTTAGAGAGTTCATGACAACGAATGTGATAACTGTTTCCAGCAAGACGCCGGTGGTGGATGCCAGGAAATACATGCAAGTTCACAAAATACGGCGTTTACCAGTTGTAGATAAAGGTAAAATCGCGGGGATGGTGAGTGATAGAAGAGTAGCCGAAGCATCACCGTCAGCCGCCACTACTTTGAGTGTATGGGAGATCAATCATCTTCTATCGAAGATGACTATAGCGGAAATAATGAGTAAAAAAGTGATAACGTGTCCTCCGGATACTACTGCTGAAAGTGCCCTTGCTTTGGCGCAACAGCATGGAGTTGGGTCCTTACCTGTGGTCGATGAAAAAGGTCATCTCGTTGGCATTGTAACTACAAACGATTTTGTTTATCGGATTATGAACCCGCTATTAGGGATTGGCAAACCAGGAACACGTATTCATGTGTACGACTGTGGCGATACCAATAAGATCGAAGAGGTAGTACGGTTTATCGGCAAGGCTGAATTAAATGTTGTAGCAATCCATGTAGATGATTCAATCGAGCGGGACAGTCGAGATTTGATTGTACAAGTGGATACTGAGGATGCGAGCGCGTTAATTGGAGATCTCACTAACCGGGGTTTCAAAGTAGCGATTAGGGAACGCCAATTTTGGCCTATTACTAGCTAGCAACGATCTCTAAATATCGGGTATCCAATCCTTATAATTTCTAGTTTTAAGCCTGTTAGCGAACCTCCACCTCAGGCAAATCTGGGGTGGGTGTCTCGCCTCGATAGGGCCGTTCTCCGCTATAAGAAGGTGTTGTGGTATCACCCAATTGAGGGGCTCGGTCCTGTGTTTGCCAGACTGCATCTGCCAATGTTTGTTGGTATTTCTGCATTAATGCAGCATCTTCGATCATTTGCTTGTCACCGGTCAATCGTGCAACTTCAGTAAGTTGCTGTTCCAGTTCGACCGCCAGACGCCAAGCCGTTTCATATTGCCCTTTGTTAAAGAGACGATCGATCTCCTGCATGCCTTCCGCTGTATTTTGAATAGTTACGTTACGAAGTACTTCCAGATCCCAGGTGGGATTGTAGCTGGCCAGGTTGGCTGACATCTCACCGGAAATCGACTGTTCGGTTGTTACTGTCCGTTGCGCGAATTCATCGAAGTACTGTAACTTCACAGTGGCCAATGGACGGGAACCGGTTGATCCTGATCCTATCTGCAGCTCGGCCATGATGACAGCGCTGTTTCCGGTGCTCATGGGCCACAAGGGGATGCTGGCTCCTTCGGATGGGGGAGTTCCTTCCAAACCGGTGAGTCCAATTAGGCGCACTCCTGAAGCTGGAATGACCGTTACTTTGACATCACTGGCTACGCGTTGTTTTTGGCTAACAGCATGCTCACGAAAAACTCGATCCATCTGTTGGGCCGAATCGATAAATGTATAACCACCTTTCCCTTGATGAGCCAATTCGCTGAGTAACTGGTCATTGAATTCCAGGCCCAAACCAATTGTACTCAGATAGATACCTCGTTCAGTATAGGTGAGGGCATCTGCCGCAATACTCTCGGCATTAGTTACACCGCGGTTGGCAATTCCGTCTGTAAGTAAAATTACCCGATTATTGCGGCGAATATCATAGTTCTTGTCTACCTCCTGAAAGCCCAGCATCATGCCTTCGTGTAGATTTGTAGCTCCGCCAGTTGTAATTTGGTCTATGGTTTCTTGAACCCATTGACCATCCCCATACTGCTGTGCGGGTAGAATTACCTTCGCTTTGTCATTGTAGGTCACGAGAGAGATAATATCGTTAGATTCGAAGTCTTCGAGGAAGATTTGTAATGATTGTTTAACGTAGGGCATCTTGTCAGGTGCATTCATACTCCCGCTGGAATCAATAACTACTGCTATATTCAGTGGTGCGACCATCTCAGTTTCGACCGATTTGGCCTGTAAGCCAATTTGCAGCCAGGCCATGCCACCTTGTGCTGGTATAAGGTTGTTTCCCAGACGCAAGTCCAATCCAACAGAATCGTGCTCAGGTTCGGGAAAGAACTGATCATAGTAATTTACATATTCAGCCACACGGACTTCTTCTGCAGGGACGATTTCCCCGGAATTGATCACTGCGCGGCTGCGTGGCTTGGAAGCCTCTTCGGAATCTTCATCACTTCCTGCACATGCGGTCAGACCAATAAACAATACCATTAATGAGGTTATGAAAAGTTGACATAGGTACTTCTTTGAAAAAGTTTTAATATTCATTTTGCGCTTTTCTCCTTTTATGAAGTTTTGGATGGAATTGCGCAATTCCTTATGGATGTTAACGTAACATCAAAGGTGTTGCATTTCAAGGGCCAGATGTGTAACATTCTTTGTAACGTCCATCGTACGAATGAAAGCTTGTACTGGTTTCGTTACAACGTGTAACAGTAGATTCATACCCATTATTCTTATGGAAACGTTCGCCGAAGTCCTCAGTTCTTATGTCCAAAGAGCTGGCATCAGTGATACCGAATTAGCCCGAGCTGTTGGTGTAAGTCGTCAGACGGTTTTTCGATGGCGTGAAGGGTTGACCAGTCGACCGAACAATCGGGAAGACGTCCTGGCTATCGCTGAAAAGCTCCGTCTTTTGCCAGAAGAGAGAGACCACCTTTTGCTGGTTGCTGGATTTAGACCGGAAGATACTCCCGTGTTGGAAAATGGAGCGACTGATCAGCAGAGTACCGAAGAAGAACCTACCGAAACACTTCTGGAAGCACAAGGTGAAAGCGATGTGGCAGGAGATGATTCGAAAAGTACTGCGACATACTCACCTGAAACCGTGGCACTCGGCAGGAAATCAAGTCGGTGGGAAATCAGAAAGCCACGCTCTCGTTGGATCTTCGTTGGATTGACGGGGGTGTTATTGTGTGTGCTGATTGTGTTGGTGATTCTCGGAGTAGACTCAGGAAAGGGCCCCGACAATCCAGCAGGAGTTACTCCAAATCCCAGCGTAACCATCGCTCCGGGTTCTTCACCGGATTCTAGTGTTTTTGAACCGGCTGCACTGGGAGAGACTCTCATCGTTGTAACGCGGTTTGCAGATACAGGTGAAGGTGAGAGCTTAACTAATCGATTCGTGGATGCATTAGAGCGGGAGATATATGGGAGCCGTATGGTAAATATGCGGGTTGACACGTGGCCTGAGAGCATCAAAGAATCAGACAAGGCATCGCAATTGCTTACAGATAGTGGGGCAGCATTAGTAGTTTACGGTGAGTATGATGCCGGCCAGGCATTAGTACAGTTATTTCCTGACCTCGATCAAAGCATTGGTGTCTCAGAGTTTACAATCGGGGGCAGCGGTAATTTGCAATTGGAAATCCGATCGTTGGCGCTTATGACATTGGGTCACCTGTGTATCATCAAGGACGATAAGGATCAAGCTGTGGCTTTTCTGGTGCAGGCGCGCAATGTACTTAAGAGCAGTCCGGAAGAAAATGAAAAAATTGTGTTGGCAGTGGATGCATTAATGCAGCATCTTTGATCATTTGACAATCACTGGTGAGCGGTACCACTTCAGTTAATTACTGTTCCAGTTCAACTGCCAGACGACTCGCTCATTGTAAATCAGTGCGTCCGATACTATATTCTCGGCGTTGGTTATGCCACGGCTGGCAATTCCGTCTGTGAGCAGGATCACTCCGAGTTATTGAGGCCGGTCTTCGCATCTATATTCGTCGACGGCCAGGGGGAGACAATCCCCTTCTGGGTAGCCAGGCGGACTGCTAGTTGTCGGTTGCGCACATGCAGTTTATCCATAATACTGCGCATGTGGACTTTAGCTGTGTTCTCGGTAATGAACAGGGCATCGGCGATTTCCCGGTTCGTCTTGCCCTCTGCAACCAGGTTAAGAACCTCAATTTCCCGCTTGGTAAGATCGGTGTGGTCCTTCGGATGAGATTCACGTTTGATGTCTTCCTTCAGTGAAAATTCCTGGAGCAATCTCCTGGCTAAAGGCGGTGATATGATCACCTCGCCTTCATAGATGCGCCGAATAGAGGTAGTGAGTTTGTCAACGCTGATATCATCGGAAAGATAAGCCCTGGCCCCCAGCTTCAGCGCCAGGAACAGGGCGCGTTCTTCGGTGGAATCAGTGAGCAGGATAACGCGAGTGTTGGGGAGTTTCTCTCCGATGTATTGCCCCGCTTCGACCGTGAGATCGAAATCGGCGACGTCCGTGTGTGCGATGACAATATCCGGTTCTAGCTGATACATTAGCTGAATGCCTTCATGGCCTCCGCAGGATGTGCCCACCAGTTCAATTCCAGGCTGGTCTGTCAGAATGCGTGACAATCCTTCGCGGACCAACTCTTTTCGGTGTACTAACAGTACTTTAATAGAATGCACGTAACCCCCGGTCCACTGTATTAGCGGCAGATAATCGTAGAGGTTATTCTACATCGTTGGCGATTCGACAGCAAGCAACCCTGTTTACAGTACTTCTAGTAGTACTACCAGCGGCGTGTTTAAATAATACTCGATTACTTCTATTTAGTGATTCATTGTTCACGTTTATATGGCATCATTACATATAAGATGGTCAAATGTCAGATGAATTATTGAAATTGATATCATCAAAATTGCCTAAACAATCAAATATAGAAATACCACCAAAAATATTTGTGGATATGGAAGGCGAATATATTGAATATGTCGAAGGAAAATCGCTGACCGCAAGATTCCCGGTGAAGGAACGATATCAGAATCCATTGAGGGCGATGCAGGGGGGAATGATAGTGGCCGCGATGGATAACACATTTGGACCTTTGAGTTATATGGTCGCGCCTCCAAGTGTTACCACTCATATCAATGCAACATATATACGCCCCGTTAGAGAAACTGACAAATCTATCGATGTAATAGCAACTGTTGTTGAAATAACTAAGAATTTGCTTCACATGCGAGCTGACGTCAAAAACCTGGATGGTGAATTAGTAGCTGTAGGTCAGTTAATTAACTATTTTATGAAGCCGGTTTAAAGATGCTGCGCTAAAAAAGTGACTCAAATCACATACAGAATACAGGCACTCCCGTTAAATTATGGTATTGCGATTGACAGCGTGAAAGCTTTTTGCGGTTGTGCTAAAATTAATCTATATATTGTAACTAATTCATCTCAGGAGGTGTGAATATGAATGCTGCAGTTCAAGTGCGTAAGGATGAGAAGGTAATCAAAGCTATAAAAGGTCTATACCGTGGTTTTGAACGAATAGACGATAGCGCCGGATACCGGGCAAACGTGAGGTTGTGCCTTGAGAGGGCACGTCTGGTGACTGAGTCCTATAAGCAGACCGAAGGTATGCCCATGGTAATGCGAAGGGCATTGGCACTCAAGAATATCCTGGAAAACATGACCGTCTTCATACAGGATCAGGAGCAGATTGTGGGTAATATCGCCTGTGATAACGCTTCGGTTCCGACCTATCCGGAGATGTTTGTCCGGTGGCTCGGCAAGGCCGTTCAGGACGAATACAAACATATGATCGATGACGAGGGCCGAGAGGAACTATTCGAAATTAATAAGTACTGGCAGGATAAGTGTGCCCATGGTAAGGAACGGGAACTTGTACCGGATAGCGTCAAAGCCTATTCCAAGTACAATGGCGTTTTCTTCTGGTCGTATCAGTGGGATTCTACTCTGCCGGCTTATGAGCGCATTTTCAAGACGGGTTTAAGGGCGATCGTAAATGACTGCGAAGCTCGGCTGAGGGAGATCGGTGAGGATAAGAGCCTTTCTACTCAGGAATATGGCGAAATGAAGCGATTTTTGGAAGCGGCAATCATCACGGTAGAAGCAGCGATTGCGTTTTCCAAGCGCTATGCAGCTCTGGCTCGTGAGAAAGCAGCAGCTGAGATTGATCCGGAGAAAAAGGATAATTTGGAGAAAATTGCTGGCATTTGTGAACGAGTGCCGGAGAATCCTTGTGAGACGTTCCATGATTGCTTGCAAAGTTTCTTCATTGTCCATATAATTGTCGATTTCCTGGAGATGCCGGCTGTGGGTTCCGGCTTCAGGCTGGACTATGTCTGTTACCCCTGGTACAAAAAGGATATCGAAGAAGGCCGAATTACCAGAGAAGAGGCACTGAACCTGATCGAGATGCTGTGGATCAAATTCGAAGAGATGGGATATGTTCACCCACCGGTGATGATGAGCGCCGGCGGCGGTGGACTGGCATGGCAGAACATCACTCTGGCCGGTTGCGATGAGGATGGCAACGATGCGTCCAATGAGCTTTCACATCTCATTCTTGAAGCAACGATGGAATTACAATCAGTACAGCCGCCCCTTTGCTTCCGATATAATGACAAAACTCCCAGGGACCTGATACTAAAAGCGATCGACTGTCAGTCAACAGGCGTGGCACAGCCGGCCTTTTTCAACGATAAAGTGCTGATCCCTTATTATCTGCAGCGGGGCTTCTCCATTGAAGATGCTCGAAGCTATGCTATCAACAACTGCATGTCTTGGCAGATTCCGGGCAAGAACATTGTCAACCGCCAGTCAAATGGGCACTTCTCATTACCCAAGTGTCTCGATTTGGCCATCAACCAGGGCATCGATAACATGAGTGGTAAGCAACTGGGAGCGCGCACACCTGACCCGAATACATTTGAATCCATCGACGACGTGATTGACGCCTTTTTCGTCCAGTTCAACTTCTTCGTCGAGAAGAACACCGCTCTGGGCAATGCCGGTGACATGGTTTACGCAGAATTGCTACCCCGACCGTTTACCACCATCATGCTGGATGATTCGATCGATGTGGCACTGGATTGCCGCAAGTGGCAGTATTATCCTCGCACCTGGCTCCTGATGATTGGCGGTGTGACCACAGCCGATTCGCTGGCAGCCATTAAAAAGCTGGTTTTTGATGAGAAGAAAATCACTATGGCCCAACTTCGTGAAACTCTGGATACCAACTTTGAAGGCAAAGAGGATATCCGCCAGATGATGCTGGCCGCTCCCAAATTCGGCAACGATGACGATTATGTGGATAAACTGGCCCAGGTAGTTTTCTACGGAATAGCCAGAGAATCGAAGAAATACCTTTCCTTCTACGGGGAAGGGTATGAAATAGATGGAACCTCGGCATCGATGGGATACTTCACCGGCGCCGGTTGCGGCGCCACTCCTGATGGCCGCTTTGCCAAAGAGCCGCTGCCTGACGGAAACATCTCACCATCTCAGGGACGAGATGTCAAAGGTCCGACCGCCGTGTTGAAGTCTATTGGTAAGATTGATCCGTTAAAATCACACAATCACCTGCTCAATCAGAGGTTCTCCCCTCAAATGCTCCAGGGGGATTACCGCGAGATGTTCGCGGATTATCTGAAGACCTGGTCTGATTTGGGAATACATCACATTCAGTTCAATATTGTGGTTCCTGAGGAGCTTAAGGAAGCTCAGGTTGAACCGGAGGAGCACGAAGACCTGATTGTCAGAGTATCCGGCTATGCGGCCTATTTTGTGGACCTGACTGAAACCCTGCAGGATGATATAATCGATCGAACCGAACAAGCCTTTGTGGGGTAGTTGATTGGCGCAAGCAGAGGAAAAAGAGCCAAAAGGGCTCATACTAAGGATTCAACGATTTACGGTCCATGATGGACCTGGGATAAGGGACACCGTCTTTTTGAAGGGGTGTCCTTTACTTTGTCAGTGGTGCAGCACCCCCGAATCACAACAACCTCATCCTGAGATCATGACCTATGACCAGAAATGCATTGCTTGTGATAAATGTGTAGAAGTTTGCCCGGTTGAAGCAATCACGGCTGATCCGTTGCAGGGTCGTGTAATTCATCGCGATAAGTGTGATCTTTGCCTGAAGTGTGGAGAAGTGTGCCCCAGCGGGTCGATTGTAATTGCCGGCGAATACATGACAGTCGATGAAGTAGTGAAAGAGGTTATGAGTGACGAACCGTTCTACAAAAATTCCGGTGGTGGCGTCACTGTATCTGGTGGTGAGCCGTTGAGCCAGCCCACTTTCACGCGAGAGCTATTTAAGGCACTCAAAGACAAAAGTCTTCATGCTGCGTTGGATACCTGCGGGTTTGCCAAATGGGAAGTGATGGAAAGTGTGCTCGAATATGCTGATCTGGTTTTGTTTGATATCAAGCATATGGATGCAGGTAGACATATCACTGGAACAGGGCAAAGCAACGCTTTGATCTTGGAAAACGCTCGCAAAGCTGCTGCCAAAAAGAGACTGTGGATAAGAGTTCCACTGATTCCCCAGTTCAATGATTCTGAGGAAAACATTCAGCAGTTAGCTGAATTTGGAGTGGGAATTGGCGCTGAACAGGTTTCCCTTCTACCTTATCATGAATGGGGAACTCCAAGTTATGAGCGTTTAGGCAGGACCTATCCGCTAGAACAGCTAGAGAGACTGGAAGATAGCAAAGTTGAAAAGTTGAAGGAAATCTGTGAAGGTGCAGGTTTGAAAGCTGTCATTGGGAAATAGTAAAGAATAGAACTCATGAAAAAAGCCGCTGGAAGAAACTTTCAGCGGCTTTTTTGGTGTAATCAATCATGGGAATTATCGGTGAGTCGCGAGCCAACCCTGCATTTTTTCATGCCTCAACCGGATCGATGGGTTTCGCCGATCGACTTGATTTGCCGGGCTTGAACCCCCGCTTCCCTTGCAAAGTCCGGCCAGTTTGCTACCACTTCAACGATTTCATCGATGATCGCCTCACTTCGTTTTATGCTCTGTTCGGCGCCAACCTCTGCCAAATCCTTCATGGTAATGCCATCGCGTTTACCCCGAATCGTCATTTGATGATTGCTCGTCCACATGCCTTCAGGGTTGAATGAGTAAATCACATCGAAGGCAGGTGAAAGGCGCCATTGACCGTTTGTGTCCATGAGAAAGGCTATATTCTTCGTGTGATCGTCTTGATTGCGGGCAACAATATTGAATACCATGCGCCGGAACTGCTGCTCCACAGCATCATAGTTCAGTCTAAGCTCCCGTATGACCTGGAAAGCTTGCTCATATGAGTAAGCGCCCGAATCATTGAAATCAAAGTGTGCCATGGCGCATAGAGACTGCATATGAAGTTTTTCCCCGCCCCTGGGCCGGTCGAACCGTTTAGTCATGAAATGCGCGCGCCCATTCTCCTCAAGGATGCGACATTCGGTCATAGTAATGCCTGCCTTTACAGCCATTTTTGAATATGCATATTCGATGCGGCCATATCCGGCGGGATCGCCGAGGGCGTTGTCCTTTACTCCATCGAACTTCAGCACCCAGTAGTCGAATCCGTCCGGGGCTTCCACCTGGCCTGAGCGAACTTCCTTTGTTTCGTCGTTTAACGCGATAACCGCTTTGGGCCTGTTCCCACCTGCAGAGGTGCCAACGCGAATGATATTCAGCATGGCTTCAGAGGATTTTGGCTCCAGGTTCGCTCTAAGCTCCGAACGTTCATTTATAACCGTCTGAGCAAGCATTAGCAGTTCTTCAATCTCAACTAGAACTGACCTGTCAATTGATGGATTTAAAACTGGAGAAAACTCCATGGCGCCCATAGCACGCTTGCCGATGTAGCATAACCGTTCCACCGGACTGAAACTATCTTCAGTGCGGCCCTGTCCTGCAAGCCATGAATTAATCACCGCGTTACCAAACCTGTCGG
This sequence comes from Chloroflexota bacterium, assembly GCA_013203045.1. Classification (GTDB taxonomy): domain Bacteria; phylum Chloroflexota; class Dehalococcoidia; order SZUA-161; family SpSt-899; genus JABMQN01. The sequence goes on along the minus strand of JABMQN010000004.1, from coordinate 44,747 downwards.
GCAGGGCATCCGCGAGTAGTCCCGGCAATCCCATGAAGGTTTTCCGGGGGAGCGTTCGGAATTCGTACCTGGGCTCGCCTATGCGGGCTTGCTCTACAGGCATGTGGACAGGTGATGGGTCTAAACCCATTTTGAGGAAATCTCGATCATACTCAAATGTACCCAGTTGCTTTTCCGGGTCCCATGAGACTGCACCCATCAACTTGCCCCATAGTCGGACATACGCCGTATCGACTGTTGTTACCAATCAGCCTCCCTTTCGTCTTTCCTAGCTGCCTTTCGGGGTGATGCTCGACGACGTTGTTTTCCTTTCATTTTAGCGAGCTGTAGGGGGCTGACCCCCGGCTCCGGCAGAAATGAATCGAATTCTTCCAGTGAATGAAGCCCCCGCAGTAATTGAATAAGCGTTAGCAGACTGGAGTTGTTTCCTTTCTCAATGTCACGCACAGTCGTGCGGTTCAGTCCGCTGTTTTCGGCCAGCCTTTGCTGAGACAGGTTTCGCGATAGTCGTTTGCTTTTTAAGCGATCGCCGATCTCGCGCAGAATGGCATTGTCGCTCATACCGTATATACTCATAATGATGGATATTTACCTCATTATACTAATATTAAGATAATAAAGATGACTATAGCCATCATTGTACTAAATATTTATACTATTGTCAAGTTATGGTGATAATGAGTACATTTCAAGAGACGAATGGAACGTAAGCGCCCAGAATCCACAGCATCAGAAGGAGTCGCGGTTCCCAGCTATGAGCCGGGTGGAGATGATCTATCCGCTTGAAGGGCTGCGCAGAATAGACGATTCTAAGGTAGAAAAAGCCAGGGAGATATGCGAATCAGCCAGTCTCTGACCTGCTCCCCCGGTGGGAAGTACGGTTATTTCAAGGGCCTTGGGAGATGGGAATCCCTTGAGATGATGCAGCGGTATACTGCCTTCATCACCTTCTTCGACTGCCTCAGACTTTACAAAACGCCATTATCACGAGACGAATCCGCTATAGAAACTGGTCTCGAGGTTTGTGACTTGGAATTGCCGTAGCAAATCTGCCCATTTGTGACGTCATTGCATAATGGGTTCCTCAGAAGTATAATGCGGTCAGTCTAATGGACCGCACTTTTCGGTCGTGTTCACCTCTTCACACAGGCTCGTGATGCAATACACCAGCTAATACAGCTACGAACATCTTGTGGTTTGATGAAGTTATCGCATTCACAGCATTTGACTCCATCTTCATCAGAGAAGATCATTGCATCTGTCCCACACATGGGACACTCGTAGAATTCGAGCCGTTCAAAACGGCAATCTTGTCCCGGACAAGGTGTATCCATTCTTTTGCCTCCCAGCGTTAACACATGAAAAAATAATAAGAGGCATTGCAGATTGCAGTATATGATCCAGATCATGTACTGTAGCTAACAGAAGCAGATATAATGAATGAAAATTCATTCAGCTAATGGAGGCGTTATGACGACTAGTTTAAAAAGAAAATCCACGATACGAAGAAAGAAGAAGGAACGCATCACAGAGCAGCGGAAGCGGCAGATATTGGATGCCGCACTTACTGTTTTTTCAAGAAAAAGCTTCGGAGCTGTCACTATTCCAGACATTTCTCAAGAAGCTGGAGTGGCTGTTGGCACTATATATAACTATTTCGATAACAAGCACGATTTGCTCCTGTCGCTAGTACGCACCTATTTGATTACCGGGCCTCTTGTCGATCTGGTAGCGCGCCCTCCGCAATGGGATGATGCTGAGTTCATGTCCTCATTCCTGGAGAACCGCTTGACATCTGGTGCCGAAAACATAGGTCGGTTCTTTTTCCTGTTCAATGAAATTCAGCGTAATCGAGAATTGCGCGATGAGTACATGGCAGATATTCTAACACCACTGCTTAAGGTGCTGGAGAAGCGGGTGGAATCAGGAGTTGCCTCGGGAGCTTTCCATTCCTCGAATCCAGAAGTGGCCGCCAGGGGTTTGGTAGGCATGATCCTGGGATTCAGCCTCCTGCGCCAAATCGAAGGTGACAGGAGCCCATTCCAAAGCACGTCAAACGATGAGATAGTGACGGAAGTGACCAACCTATTGCTTAATGGACTCCTGTCCAGAAAAGACCAGAGCCAGTGAAATCAACTAACTCCACAGGGTAGAGACAAATCGAAAAGGGAGAATTGAAATGGTATTCGAAGGCAAAGAAATGTTCGGATTAATTTACGCAGTTATCGCTCTGATCGTCATTGTGTTACTCTCACGAAAAGGCCGGTTCTCCAAGAAAATCGGATACTTTTTTCTAACCACGTCGGCAGCGATGGGATTTCTGGTATGGGCCCCCATGTTGCCATGGCAGTTCCAGTCCCTTCTTCTGGGGAATTCCAAGCAGTTTCCGCAGCCTGTTATGGCTTTGGTTCTGCTGATGTTTGTGGTTGCCACCTTTGTATTCGGCAGGGTATTCTGCGGTTATATATGTCCGATTGGCACTCTGCAGGAATTGCTGTACAAATTACCAGTGAAGAAACTGAGAATCAGTAGCAGGCGAATTCCAATAATCATTCATTTTGGCGTCCTCATCGCTTTTGTTGTGCTGGCTACCGTGTTCTCGATAGGGCTCCTCAAGGAGATTGGTCTTCGGGACTTCTATTTTCTGAGCCTGACGGCTTCATTTGGTTTGGTCTTCACCGCTTTCATGGTGGCATCCATTTTTGTGTACAGGCCTTTTTGCCGGTTTGCCTGTCCGTATGGTGCAGTGTTATCATTAGTCGCGACCAAGAGCCGCTTCAAGATGAGGCAGAATGATGATTGTATCAATTGCAAGAAGCCGAAATGTGTGGCTGCGTGCCCTACAAACGAGGCTCTCGATATGCACTCAAAACAGGAATGTTACTTGTGTTATCAATGCGCGACCGCCTGTCCAACAAAGGCGATAGAATACAAACGGACGTAAGGAGATAACGATGCAAACGAGAATCTTTCGAAAGATTGGACGCTTCATTGAAACCAAAAGGCCTGTGATTCTCGGGGTGAGCGTAGCACTGATAGCCCTGGCGGTCATCGGGGTGATGCAGGTGAACAGGGAGACCGGCACTGAGACATTTGTATCGACCGACTCTCAAGTCTACAAAGACTATGATCGGTTCAATGAACACTTCAGCAGTGATGTGATCGCAGTCCTGATAAGCGGGGATGATATTTCCCAAATTCTGCAACCAGAGAATATCCAGGCAATGGACTTCGTGGAAACCCAGATGGGGGCACACTCAAAAGTGATCTCTGTAGTGGGGCCCATCTCTCTCATAAAGCAGGCAGTTGATCAACAAGGTGACCCATCGGTATTACAAAACAACCCGCAAGCATTCCTGAATATTGCTACCGACTCGCAGACGGGTACGATCAGGGAGGAGTTTACACAGGTTTTCCCAGATAGTGAGCATGCTCTCATATTCGTGGTCATAGAAGGGGGAATGTCGTCCGACGAGAAAAGGGCCGTGATTGAGGATATCGAAGAGGCGGTAACAAGTGCTGGATTTACTGGGGTTGAACCAGTTATCACTGGTCAACCCGTTCTTGATATTGAAATGGAAGACATGATGTCCAGCACCATGCGTAATATGCTCGTTGTGGCCATCGTCTTAATGCTGATAATTCTGGCTCTGGTGTTCAGTATCCGGGGTTTCTTCGCTTGGCGATGGTTGCCACTTGGCATGGTTCTGATGGGAATCGTCTATACATTTGGGATCATGGGGGTGCTCAGCATTCCCATAACCATGGTTACTATGGCCACTTTCCCCATACTTATCGGCCTCGGTGTTGACTACGCTATCCAGTTCTACAACCGCTATGATGAAGAAACCGGGAGGGGAGAAAGCATAGCAGGAGCGATCGTAAACTCGATCACCCACATTGGACCGGCGATCGGCATCGCTCTAGTTGCTACCTGTCTTGGTTTTGCGGCCTTGTTCTTTTCACCGGTTCCTATGATTCAGGATTTCGGAAGCACGCTGATCATCGGAGTGGTAGCCTCATATCTGTTGTCCATGTTCTTTCTGTTGGCTATCTTGTACCAGCGGGATCGCCGCAAGAAGATTGTGGCAGCGACCAGAAAAGAGAAGGCCAGAGGTGATCATGTTGGATTGGTGGAGAGGGGTCTCCACAGCCTTGCACCATGGGTGATCAAGAAGCCATACGTCATTCTGCCCATCGCCCTGGTTCTGTGCGTGATTGGCGTGATTGCCGATGATCATATCAAGACGGAAACTGACACACTGAAGTTCCTTTCCCCCGACCTGTCTGTTGTACAAAATCTCCAGACTCTGGAAGAGGTCTCCGGCGGGCGAAGTACGGCGAACCTGCTTATTGAGTCGACCGACGTTACTGACTCAGAAATTCTCACATGGATAGTAGAAGTTGAGGGTCGCATCAATGAAGATCTATCAGACGTGGTCAGTGACACCAACAGTATTGTTGACCTGGTGATGCAGCGGAGCGGGGGTGAAATACCGTCTGATTCTGATGAGACAAAAGAGATGGTAGGGTCGCTACCAGCGCAAATGAGACGAAATCTGGTCACCGATGACTGGAGCGCGGCGAACGTGGTGATCAGCGTTGGTGATTTAGGAGCAAACCAGATACAGGAACTTATAAAACAACTAAATGAGTACGCAGCAGACGCTCCCGCCAGTGCCAGTATTAGCGTCACCAGTAGCGCGGTCGTACGGGACAAACTCGTCGATGGTCTGACCGGAGGTCGAGTGGAGATGACACTCATTGGTATTGGCTTCGTTTTCGCGGGACTGTTTCTGTTCTTCAGGTTGAGGATCATTCGGGCTTTGATCGCTATTTTGCCCATAGGCCTCATCATCGGATGGTCGAGTGGCGTAATGTACCTCTCGGGAATCAAATACTCCCCTATCACCGCTACATTGGGCGCACTGATTATAGGAATTGGAGTGGAATTCACCATCATGCTGATGGCACGATATTACGAGGAGAGGGACAAAGGTGAAAGCCCAGTATCTGCGATGACGGTTGCCATGACAAAGATTGGGCGGGCTCTATACGTCTCTGCTTTCACAACTGTGGGCGGATTTGGCGCTCTTTTGATTGCCATGGACTTCACCGTTTTGCAGGATTTTGGCATTGTGACGATGATCAACGTTCTCTTTGCGCTGATAAGCACGCTGTTCGTGCTGCCACCGCTGATCGTCGGGGTCGACTCTTGGTTGGGAAAACACAAACTGGGTCGTCTTGCCTGAGTACTTCAGCTGTAGTATGCGCGTCTCTCAGGCCGCAATCGGTTATGAGAGGCCGAATTGGGCACGTATCCTTCGTGAGACCCCCGCTTCTACACTCGCTCAGTTAGCGGGAGACAGTAAAAATATGTCTCCCAAGTCAAGCAAGGTCAGCGGCCACCCAGCGAACGCCTGATTCAAGCATTGCTCCAGTTGTACCACAAACCATCATTCCCCAACAAGGCGCCCACCGATACCTCGGTGGGGAGCCTGTCGGGTTGCAGCAGGTTAACGAACATCTCTGGGAGCTTCAATTCAGTTTCCATCCTTTAGGTATCCTAAATGAACGTGCTGGCAAGATACTACCCTGTTCAAAGTAATTATACATAGTGTTAACCATGTGCCTGGTTTAAAACGTTAACCATCTGCTGGGTTGCACACACCCTCTTTTTGCAAAAAAACTCTGAGGGAAATATTTTAGTATCGGGGAGACGATTGAAGCCAGTTTCCTGATAGTTCATATGAAGCTATAAACCCAGCGTGCTAAAGCCACTATAAAAAGTGCAATACCTTCTCTTCGGGAAATTTGCCACCCAGTGCGCATAAAAATCAACACGATTATAACCATTACTGAGAGAAATATCAGGTTTTGTCTTGCAGCGGTATCTACTGAGAGGTCACGTAAAATGGCCGTCAAACCCAGAACACCAATTATGTTGAAAAGATCGCTGCCAATCAAGTTACCGACCGACATCCCATGACGCCCACGCAGAGCTGCCGTTATCGATGTGGCAAACTCAGGTGCGGAAGTTCCAGCAGCTACGATAGTAACACCGATAACCCATTCAGAAAGACCAATTGTTCTGGCCACGTCGACGGCTGATTCCACCAGGAAATGCGAACCGCCTACAACCATGCCCATACCGAGTAACAATGTAAGTATGTCTCTTCGGCGAAATTTGCCAATGGTTTTTTCCGACTCGTCAGAATCTATAGTCTCCTTTTTCCAGTAAAGAAATCCGATATAGCTAATAAGCAGCGTGAATAGAATAGCTCCTTCTACGTGGTTTAGAGTTAGGTCCCATAATAGAACAGTCAGTAAAACAGTCCCGAAGAGTAAGAAAACACCGTCTCGCTGGACGAGAGTTCTACTTGTTCTTAAACTGTGGATGATTGCTGTACCGCCGAGAATAAAGCCCAAATTGAAAATATTTGAACCCACGATATTACCAACGGAAACATCGGGAATATCTCGGAATGCAGACATAATCGTCACCACGAATTCTGGGGCCGACGTGCCGAATGCCACCACAGTCAGGCCAATTACCAACTCCGAAATCCCCAAACGAGAGGCGATATTTACTGCCGAATCTACCAGCCAGATAGCGCCTTTGGCGATAACGGCAATGCTCAATAGGATTATAAGAATATCTATGAGAGTTTCCATCAACAATCAAGAGTGTACTTTAATTCTCGAACACATTCAATCCGCCTTCGCGTTTCGCTTCAGCGGACGAGAAGGCTTGCGTTTGACTTCCCGGGACTTGCCCCCCCCGTGAGATTCATATCATTGATTAAGTTATGATAAAAGGAGTTTTGTCTGAGTCTCATAGTCGCTGTTGGCAGTAATGTTATTAGAAAAGAAGATCCGATTGCAGCGCAAATTACAAATTTTAACCAGACCAAATTCGGTTTTTCCCTTCTTCAGTTCGAATAGAATATAACATATGCATAAGTTGGAATCCAAATGGACTAAATAGAAAATACGTCGAGGTCGACTTTCACTATGGCCCAAGCTATAATGGGATTCGGCTGAAGGAGGCTATGTTGAGTGCTCGATTCTCTGTGATTGTAGATGGGATCAAGCTTGTTGGCGAACTGTTCTACCCACCCAATATGGCAAGCTCCAATCCTATTCTGTGTATCTGCCATGGCATACCGGCTGCCGTTTCTGATCCCAATGACAGGGGCTATCCATTGCTTGCTGAGGAATTTGCCAAAGAGGGCTTCATTGTCTGCATCTTCAATTTCAGGGGTTGCGGTTTAAGCGAAGGCAACCTGGATCTGCTCGATTGGACTCGTGATCTCGACGGAATCATCACGTATTTAACTCAGCTTGATGGTGTCGATCAGTCTCGTATATCTCTTATGGGATTCAGCGGCGGAGCTGCCACATCTGCTTACGTGACTGCTCAAGATTCACGCGTCACTGCTCTGGTTTTGTGTGCATGCCCGGCTCAATTTTCGATTGGTGCACTTAACAGGAAACCGGAAGACTTTCTGGTACAATGCCGTGAGGTGGGTACGATCAATGATGATGACTTTCCCCCCTCTATTGAGGAGTGGGCCGATCATTTCAGGCAGGTTAGTCCCATTGATTGTATTGAAAAGGTATCGCCGCGCCCTTTGCTGATAATCCATGGGGATTCAGATGAAACCATCCCTCCCGATCACGCTTCTCAGTTGTTTGCGTTTGCCAGAGAGCCCAGAAAGCTGGTGATGGTTCCGGGTGGAGAACACAAGTTGCGTACCAACCAAGCGGCGATGGACGCAGCACTAACGTGGCTCAGGCAGGTGAACAACATAGCGGACATTACGTAAGGGCGAGTTTCAAACTCGCCCTTACAGGAAGAAATCATGCGTATTTTGATAGTCGAGCAAGGTCCATATGGGGAGAGGATTGCTCGTAATATCAAAGAGCGATGCCCGGAAGACTGGATTGTGCAATCCTTCAAGTTGACCACGGCCTTACCGCCTCTTATCGATGATCCCGAGGATTTCCTACCCACCGAATTGCCACCATCAGATTTAATTGTTTTCTTGAGCGAAACCGAGCAATCGTCTCAGTTGATTCCTGATATTGTCGCAATGACCGGAGCCCAAGGAGTTGTAGCTCCCATAGACAACTCGCAATGGGTGCCTATGGGGCTCAAGAATCAAATACAAAGGGAACTGACGGCTAAAGGTATAAGCTCGGCTTTTCCCAAGACGTTTTGCACTCTTACCGAAGAAAGCTATGGCTATCGCCATGCTGCTGAATCGTATGAAAGCGATGTAATAGCTGATTTCGCCAAATATTTTGGACGACCCAAATTCAAGATCACGGTCAATCCTGAGACAAAAATAATAGAATCGGTAGAGGTTGAACGGGGTGCACCCTGCGGGTCGAGCCATCACACAGCCGAAGGTCTTATTGGGTTGCATGCTGATGAGGCCGTTCCAAAAGCAGGATTGATCTGTCATCATTTTCCTTGCCAGGCATCAATGCAGCAAGAGCAAATCGACAAGGCATTGTATGATACGCTGATGCACCTTTCCGGATACGTTGTCAACGAAGATGTTGAAGAGCAGATCAAACCTTTCCGTACACCAGTACGGTATATAAACCCACCGGGGCAATAATGTATTATGAAAGATAAGCGGGCTCGAATAACTGTGCAAGTACAACCCAATTCAAGAAAGAATGAGATCGTGAGCTTTGAGGATGGTATTTTGAAAGTTAAGGTATCTGCACCACCGGTTAAAGGCAAAGCGAATAGAGAACTCATCGAATTTCTTAGTGATATTTTTGATATTAGCAAGGGGAGCATAATAATCGATAAAGGACTGACGAGCAAGCGGAAGGGAATAGTTATCGAAGGTTTGACACAGGACGAGGTTTCCAATCGTTTGAGTAGTCTCTAGCATCGGAGATGGTAATGGCACGCGATTATACACACTTAGTAAAACAGGGAGAGGAGATTGGCTGGGAGATTAGATATTACAGCGCATCAGAAAGTACATTCGAACACAACGGGAAACAAGTGTTGCTGGTTGAAGTTGAAGCCGCAGGATGCAGCTTTTGCGATGGGAGTTACGCGCAGAGTCTTATGGGCGCCAATGTTGAAGGATATATCGTGGAATGGAAATACAAAGAAGATGATGAGGGACAGTCCGTCTCTCTTATTGAACCGATCCGAGATGCTGTTAACCAGAAGGAAATAGCTGCGATCCTTAAACCAAGATATGCCAGGTCACAGATAAATTTTTGCTAATATTCGAATTTTTCAAGAATATGAATCCGGATAAACGTTATTCATTCGAAATCGGTCCGATAAGGCCTCCGAGCGAGGGTAGTGACCAGTCGTTACTTATCAGGGCAACTCGTAATTGTCCCTGGAACAAGTGTGAGTTCTGTCATACGTATCGGGGTAAGCGTTTTGAGTATCGAAACGTCGAGGAAATAAAGGCTGATATAGATGCGGCAAAAGCCATCAGCGATGAGATAAAAGCGATGTCATGGCGAACGGGTGTGGGGGGCAGCATAAATGGAGAGTTGGTGAGCAGCTTGGTACGCAATAACCCTGAGGTTTACAGTCCGGATTTGGTAGGTACTGAGGCTGCAAATGATAGGATTCAAAGTCTGGTGAACGTGGCAAACTGGCTGGCTTCCGGCGCAAAGACGGTTTTCTTACAGGATGCGAATACACTGATAATGCGTACCCCTGAGCTGGTTGAGGTCATCCGATATCTCAAAGAAACGTTTCCTACGATAGAGCGGGTGACGTCCTATGCTCGATCCAAGACTGCAGCTAAGAAGTCGCTGGAGGATCTGAAAGATCTCCATGCAGCAGGCCTGTCCCGGTTACATCTGGGCCTGGAGTCAGGGTGTGACGAAGTATTGGCTTTTATTCAAAAGGGAGTAACCGCAGCAGATCATATCGCTGGAGGTAAGAACGTAGTGGAATCAGGTATTTCGCTCTCGGAATATGTGATCCCGGGATTGGGTGGGTGCAGGTGGTCTAAAAAACATGCAGTGGATACTGCGTATGTTCTGAATCAGACAAATCCTGATTTCATTCGCCTGCGAAGTCTTGTGGTGAGGAAAGGGACGGACCTTTACGGGAAGCTCGAATCCGGTGATTTCGAACAATTGACGGAAGACGAAATAGTTGATGAACTGCGGTTATTTATCGAAAATCTGGACTGCAATTCGTATCTAATAAGTGATCACATGGCCAATCTCTTGTGGGAGATTGAGGGGCAACTTCCCGAGGCTAAAGAATCCTTGCTGAAAACCATTGATGACTATAAGGCTATGCCATTGCCACAGAGATTGGATATGCAACTTAAGAGAAGGATGCGTTCGCACGTAGCGGTCTGCGGCGGTATAGATAAGGGACTGGAACAAACGGTCGAGAATGCCATTAAATCGATAGAAACTCAATCCCCTGAGATGCAGAAGGAAGTCGAGACCGCAATAGCTGCTCTAAAACAAACCGCGATGTGAAGTGGCTATAAAACTTCTGTTGCTCTCATGGCAGCGGGAGGGGGTCAGAGTCATCATCCAAAGGTTTTTCGGGATCTGGTTCTTCCGTGATCTGCACAGATTCCTCGGCTGTAGTATCTTCACCTTGTAGGAACTTCTGAATTTGCGCGGTTTGTTTCGCAAAAATACCTCCCAGGAACGGTGCGCTACTACCCACATACCGGAAGCGTTTGTATCTGGATCGGGCATGTTTCTCAGGTGAATACCCTTGTATCTGAAGCAATTCGCGTAAAATAAGATTCCTCAACAACCGAGCAGCTTCTGCCGGATCGGTGTGGGCTCCACCAGCAGGTTCGGGTACCACGAGATCGACCACCCCGAATTCTTTACAGTCGGCGGCGGTAAGCTTAAGGGTCGAGGCAAGCTCCTCGGCCCTTTTAACATCCCGTAACATGATAGAAGCTGCTCTTTCAGGAGGAATAACCGAAAGAAAGGCGTTTTCCATAATTAGAACACGATTGGCTATACCCAAAGCTAGAGCTCCTTCGCTCCCTCCCTGTCCTATGATGACGGAAATAACTGGTGTCGGGAGATCGGAGAGAAGAGACATTGTAGAGGCCAGCGCATTCCCAATTCCCCTTTCTTCCGACTCCGCTCCCGGGTAAGCGCCTGGTGTATCAATAAGGTTAATTAAAGGTAATCCGAATTTCGCTGCCATTTTCATAGCTCGCTGGGCCTTGCGAAAACCTTCTGGCGTGGTGCGTCCTTCGTTACGATCTCGCTGCTGTCCAATAATGACCACAGCTTGTCCACCGAGTTCGGCCAATCCGCATACGATGGCCGGATCATCTCTGTAAGATCGATCTCCGTGAATTTCAACGAAACTCTGGGTCATCTCGGTGATATAGTCGAGAGCAGTAGGGCGTTCTTCATGTCTGGCTAGTTGAATAGTATCCCATGCCTGCTCTTGAGGGTGTGTAGAAGCCATGTAGGGTGTAACCTTCTTTTTTACACCTAGACGATATCGGGAACTGAACAAGTCGAGAGTAATTGAGATTAAATTACGGAGTTTGGTCCGGTGTACTATCTGGTCTATCAGACCGTGCTCAAGATGTGATTCGGCGGTGTGACCCATTTCGGAGAGTTCCGACTTCTCTGTTTGTGCAACCACGCGTAATGGGGCAAACCCAATCATGGCTTTAGGCTCGGCGAAAATAACGTCACCAAGATTAGCGAAACTGGCGTATACTTCGCCCGTGGTGGGGTGAGTGAGGATGGAGATATGTGCCAGATTTTTATTGTATAGTTGCTTTGCCGTCGTAATAGTCTTGGCCATCTGTACGAGCGAGAGTACGCCTTCCTCTATTCTAGCGCCACCTGATGATACTACCGTAACGATAGGCAGGTTCTTACTGGTTGCCGTTTCGAATGCTTTGGCGATGCGGTCTCCGACCACCATACCCATGTTGCCCCCGAGGAATCCAAAATCGAGCACGGCCAGTACCGCTGGATTGCCTCCTATGGTGCAAGTGCCGGCGATAACTGCTTCAGAGAGTCCGGTTCTTTCCCTGGCCTCGCGGATACGTTCCTCGTAGTCTTCATTGCCCAGGAGTGGTGATGGATCGGTGATGGTGCCGTAAAGTTCTAACTCAATGAAGCTCGCCGGATCGGCCAAAAGATAGATGCGTTCCCATGCTGAAATGTTCTGATGGAATCCACATGAATTACAGACCCGGTATTGTTGATACATATCGGATTTGAAAAGATCAGCTCCGCATGAGAAGCACACCGCTTCTTCTTCTGGTACTTGTTGCAGCGGTGTTAACCGAACTGTTTTGGGTCTCTTTTTCCTGAGCTTCTCTTTCTGAACCAGATAGGCACCGTATGAGATTAAATCCTTCATAGTTCCCCTTCCCACGGATTTCGAAATTCGTCTTCGTCGCCTTCTTCCTCGAATAGTCCCTCTTCTTCAAGCTGTTCCATGATCCTGGCAGCACGCTGGTAGCCAATGTGTAATTTTCGCTGCAGGAGAGAGATGGAGAAGCTGCTGGACTCGTGATATAACTCCCGTGCTTTTTGCATGAAAGGATCTGCATCGATCTGTTGAATAGACAGCGCGATGAAGTCCTGCGCAACGCGATCATTTTCTGGCGGAAAGTGTTTAACAGCCCATTCCTTCCAGAATTTGACAATGCGGTCCATTTCGTCATCAGAAACAAAGCATCCTCTAATTCTACGGGGTTTGCTTGCCTCTGGAGGAATATATAGCATGTCTCCGCGTCCCAATAGCTTTTCTGCCCCCATTGTATCTAATATTGTTCGAGAATCAATCCCTGATACCACTGCGAAGCTGATCCTCGTGGGGAAATTGGCTTTGATCAGGCCGGTTATTACGTCCACTGATGGTCGTTGAGTGGCGACTACCAGATGTATTCCTGTGGCTCTGGCGAGTTGAGCTATACGGCAGATGAGTGGCTCAGCAACATCAGGCGCGGTCATCATGAGATCGGCAAGCTCATCAATAATGACTACTATGTAAGACAATGGTTCAGAAACCTTGGGACTACGATTATACGTCTCGATATTGCGAGCCCCAACATCAGCGAATGCACGGTAACGCCTATCCATTTCCATTGCAACTCGCCTGAGTGCTTCCACAGCCTTATCTACGTCCACTATTACGGGTGTGATTAGATGAGGAACGCCGCTGAAGGTAACCATCTCCACCCGTTTGGGATCAATTAGAACGAGTCGTACGTCGACCGGGGAAGTCTGGGATAAAAGACAACTAACTATACAGTTAAGGCAGACAGTCTTGCCGCTTCCAGTGGCTCCGGCGATGAGGAGATGAGGCATCTTGGCAAGATCACCGACCACGGCTTCTCCTCCGGCACCTTGCCCCAGAGCTACTGCTAACCTGGACTTGTTGGCTATCTTGGGGAAAACCGGGCTTTCGATAACGTTTCTAAGAGTGACTGTTGCAGTGCTTACGTTGGGGACTTCGATACCCACCAATGCCTTTCCGGGTACCGGTGCTTCAATCCGGATATCGGAAACAGCTAAGGCAAGAGCCAGGTCGTTAGCGAGCGCAGTAATGCGATCAACCTTGACCCTGGTTTTAGATACTTCTTCCATATGAAACTTGGGATTGCCGTTCTTATCCAGCAGGGGCTTACCGTTTTGATCTTTCTCTACTATCTTTTTATATTTACGAACCCAGCCAGGTTCAACACCAAACTGTGTAACTGAGGGTCCCGGGTTAATCTGCAGTACTTTAACTTCAACTCCGTAGCTTCCCAAAGCATCTTCGATAAGTCTAGCGCGCTCCTCGTCATTAGCCTGTGCAAAGCTGGATTGTGGGGCCTCATCGAGGATTTCGAGTGGCGGTAACTCTCGATCGATACTGGGCAGAAAGACCTCTTCCATCGGAGATTGATCATCGGTTTCCCTTGTTGCCGCTTCACCAAATCCGGGCAGAATTTGCTGAGTGCCGGTAGGAGCAGGTTCATCGGATATAGCAATCGGTTTCTTGAGGGCTGACTTGGGTGTTTTCTGTGGGGACCTGGTTTTAACCTGATGGTTTAAGAATGGAACTTTGGATGATAACCAAGGTCCGGCATTGCTGATCTTGCTCCGAAATCCATCGGAGAAATCAATAATCTGGGGTCTGACCTTTTGCCAAAATGAGCGAGAAGTCTTTTTTGTAAGTTTTAGGGAACGTACGGGGAAGAATAGGATCATGCCAACCAGGACTATTCCCAGCAATCGAGCCCAGACGAATGAAGGCCCAGCGATAGAATCTCCAACTACACCACCTAGTGTTTTGTCTTCTAATGAGGCGCCAGCTATTGAGATGGAAGGGTGGTAAAGACCCATAACCCCCAACAATGAGGCGCTGATAAGCAGGGCCCCAAGCCATTTGTGCCATTTCCTTTTAATTTTCCCCAATTTGTTGCGAAAAAACATCCAGGCGAGAACCAAGCCCCAAATGATTACGATAATAAAACCAAGGCCGAACGCGGCGAAAATCGCTTCACCAATAACATCACGGAGGAAAAGGAACACTGCGAGAGCGAGAGCAACCAGGACTGCTCCCAGGAAACGCCGGGAGAGAACGAACTGCGGAGTGCTCTCTCCTGTGGTTTTGGGGCGAGATCTTGACTTGCTTTGTTTCGTTGCTCTCCCGGCCATCTGACTCCTGATGTTTACCAACAAAAGGGAGGCTTCTATGCTCCATCCCCTTTTTATCCGGATAAGCCTAGAACATGCTTAGCTGTTCTGGCTTTGGTTCTGTTGGCGTTGAATCCTCTTTTACTTCGTTGGCTTGTACAATCCCAGGGAGTTTGAGGATATCAGCTTCTATAGTTTTGCGCAAGCTCTGTTGATGGAGTGCAGCGGCTGGGTGGTACATGGCGAAATAGGTTCTACCGTTTATCGTCTGTGCTGTACCGTGAATCTTGCCTATGCTTGCGCCACGGAAGAACCTGGCCATGGAATGCCGACCCAAAGTGACGATGACTTTCGGAGAAATAATATCAAGTTGGTGATCAAGCCACCTCTTGCATGACTCGATTTCTTGAGGCAATGGATCACGGTTTCCCGGAGGTCGGCATTTAATGATGTTACAAATATAAACTTTTGTTCGATCGAGATGAATGGACTCAAGTAGCTCATCAGGGAATTTGCCTGCAGCACCTACAAATGGACTACCTTGCTGATCTTCATTGAATCCCGGGGCTTCGCCGATGAAAACTATGTCAGCGTTTTCATTACCTTCTCCGGGAACTACCTTAGTTCGCGTCTTTGCTAATTCACAGTTTTGACACTGTAAAATCTCATGATTGAGATTGGCTAGTGTTGTCAACTTTGAAACTCCTTTTGTATAGAAAATCTGGTTGATAAACCTCACTCAACCTATCTTGCCCGACGTCTCATCAAGATTGTCATACTGAATTTGGGTGATGGCGCTTGTATGTAATAAAAGGCCACGGCCAAAACAGGCCGTGTGCCTTTTTAAAACTCGATTTTTAGATATTAATACTTTTGTTATTGCTAACATTGTTATCCCGGTGACCGAGAAACCGGGGGATTTGAAATAAATTTGTAAGAGCCGCTAGTCATCAAAGCCGTGTTCTTTAAGATACTCGACCGCGTCTTTCACGCCTAGTAGTTTCTCAGCGTCTTCATCTGGAATTTCCAGAGGATTGCTTTCACTCCCAAACTGCTCCTCGAAAGCCATAACCAGCTCAACCAGATCGAGGGAATCCGCATTGAGGTCATCGGCAAATGAAGCTTCCATGGTGACTTCCGATTCCTCAACACCAAGTTGCTCCACTATTATGCTCTTAACTCGATCAAAAAGTGTGGCCATATTTTCTTTCCCTCCATAAAGATGTGTTTTCAAAGGTCATTATAACATGAAATTTAGCTTTGTAGTATAGCTGAGCTAACCGATCCTAAAACACCATTGACAAATTTCGCGGAATTATTGTTGCCGAAAGTTTTTGCCAGCTCCACCGCTTCGTTGATAGCAACCTTCAACGGGACTTTTTTATCGATTACAATTTCGAAAATAGCTAGCCGCAAAATAGCGCGGTCGATAAGCGAGAGCTGTTCAACGGGGAAGCTCGGTGCGAATTTCTGGATTTGCGCATCAATTTTCTCTTTGTTTTCCTCAACTCCGGTCACCAGCTCCTGGGAAAACAGGGCAGCATCTTCAGGTAGTGGTTTTTCTTGAATCAGGCGGGCTGTTGACTCTGCTAAATCGTGCCCGACACAATCGAACTCATACAATGCTTGCAGGGCGATGATCCTTGCTTTTCGTCGAATGCTTTCCATTTTTTTGTTAAGGCAGGAACTTTGTTTGGTTGTTCTGAAATTGTAAGTGAAAACCGACTTTTATAAGGAAATTGCTTCAATTGAATCAAGGTTATTAACATTGACCAGCTTAACATCCCGGCTAATTCTCTTAATAAGTCCTGTGAGTACCTGACCCGGACCAATCTCTACGAATGTAGAGACCCCGGCGTTAATCATGTATTCAACGGAAGGCTGCCACCGAACACAACCACATACTTGTTTAAGAATTCCGTCAACAACTTCATCGGCTGTTGACTTGGGTTCGGCGGTAGTATTGGCGACGATAGGGATTGAAGGATTAGCGAAAATGAATTGGGAAACAGCTTTGGCTAAGCCGTCAGCTGCGAACTCCATATGATTGGAATGAAACGCACCGCTTACGCTTAGCCGAATAACTCTTTTGGCTCCTCTGGCTTTGGCCAAGTCCATAGACCACGTCAGGCCATTGTTCGAGCCACTAATAACGGTCTGTTCGGGAGAATTGATGTTCGCAATTTGGGTCCCGGTTTCCTGGCAGATTTCTTCCAGGGAAACCAGATCAAGCCCGATGATGGCAGCCATTCCTCCGGGGCGTTTTTCACCGGCTTCTTGCATCAGACGGGCGCGCTCTTTGACTAAACGAATGCCATCGGAAAAATCGAGTACTCCACCGGCCACTAATGCTGTATATTCGCCAAGACTGTGTCCGGCGACAAACGCTGGCTGAATACTGTTCCCATTTCCAAAAGCAGTTCTCAGACATGCAATGCTGACTGTCAATACTGCCGGCTGAGTATTTATAGTCTGGCGAAGCTCTTCTTCCGGGCCATCAAAGCAGAGCCTGGAGAGCGAGAACCCCAGTGCTTCGTCAGCCTCTTCAAATACTTGACGAGCCTCTGATGATTTCTCAAAGAGGTCCAGACCCATTCCTACTATCTGCGATCCCTGGCCAGGAAAGACAAATGCAACCTTACTCATCGATTGCCTCCGCCACGATCCACGAGACGGGCGAGTTTCGATTTACTTTCACTATTGTGTTTATGGCGCTGACTATCCTTTGGCTTTCTTGACCTCGTATACTTCCCTGCCTTTGTAGCTTCCACAGACGGGGCATACGCGGTGGGGGAGCTTAGGACTATGACACTGAGGACACAGAGATCGACTAGGAGCTGATAAGGCTTGATGACTCTGTCTTGTACCAGCGCGTCTTTTGGATATTTTTCTTTTTGGTTCTGTCATAACTACTTACTAACCTCTCTTATGCTTTCAGCCATTTGATCTGAGAGCAGTTGTTTCAGGGGAGACCAACGCGGATCAGAATGCTCATTCGGACATTCACATTGACCTTGATTTAAGTCCTGACCGCATTTTTGACAAAGCCCGGCGCAATCCGGTTTACATATGGGCTTGACGGGGAGACTAAGCACTATGTTCTGGCGCAGAGCTTCGCTTAGATCGAGAATATGGTCTTCACCTATAGTGAAACCATCTGCTTCTTGGATTTCATCTATAGAAGTAGGGGTGGTACTAAGTGTACTGCCGGTGGGAAAGAACTCCGCTGATAGCTCAAATTCCAAGGGGTGCTCGAAATCATCAAGGCAGCGGCTGCAGGTGGTGGTGATAACGGCATGGAATCGTCCAGTGGCCAAGATGCTGCGGTTGGTGAGGACTAATTTCGCCTCTCCATTGATAGAGAAGCCGTCATCAGTGGTTTCGCCGACAGCGTAGTGACGAGCATCACCCACGTGACTCTTCAGTTGCTGCGCAACGTTGATTTTCATGATTGTTAAAGGTCTCCAGAGATGAGTCTATTGTAGATATAGGGCTTATGCTTTGTCAAGGTTGGCAAATTCAGAAAACTGTTAATTGATATACCGGTTAGGTAGGATTTGATTTCATTTATTTAAGGTATAATGTGTAAAAGAGAGTTGAATGGATAAAGCGCGATATACGAAGCATCAAGAAGTAGAGAAAAGAGTCGTAACAGATTTTATAAAAGCACTCAGTTGTTCTTATTCGACCACAAAGAACCTGGGCAGAGCAATTGGGGTTGATGAAGACGATCTTCTACTGCGCTCGGTGGTTGGGTTCAGTTCCGGGCTGTCGACCATGGGCGATACTTGTGGGGCTGTTAATGGCGGGGTTGTTGTTTTGGGTAAACGTTTTCCGGACTTGCCTTCTGTACAATTCTATCACTTATGTTCCGAATTTTACCGTAGACTTGAAGATCGAATGGATACGCCTGATTGCGGCAAAGTCCATGGAGGCAAACACCTGGCCAACAACTTTCGTCGAGCCATATTAACCGGAAAAAATCGAAAGTGTACGGATATCTTAAAAGAGGGTTCGGGAATCCTAGTGGAGTTAACTCAGGAAATCGAGAGTAACAGGTTCGTATCTGAACATGCTGTAACGGAATCAATAGTCAAATTATTCGAAGAAAATTCATTTCATTGCGGACAATCTGTTATCTCTGAAGTAAGCAAGAGGTCGTCAATACCTGTGGGACATATTTATAATCCTTCGAGAGGGTTTTGTGGTGGGATTGGTTTCAATGGCACGCTATGCGGGGCCGTTGCAGCAGGGGTGCTTTGCCTTGGCTTGAAGGCAGGAGTGGATTTGAGTCGATCTGGGTACAAGGACACTGCACGAATCATGTTCTATGGTCTAATTAAAAGCGATGGTATTTTCAGGGATGAGAAAAGATTTGCTCCTGCAAAACTTTACGAGCAGTGCCGGGAAGTTTATCGGACGGTTGAAGGGAAATATGGCGGAGTACATTGTAAAGATATTCTCAGTCTGAGACTAGATACTGAGAACGGAGTTCAGCAGTATCTAGCTGAGAGGAAAATTGATCATTGTCGCAATATTGTTCAAACTGTTGCGGATGTGGTAGTATCGATGAGCTAGATTGTGATATTAAGGAGAAGCTAATGCATAAGGAATCAACCAAGGCACTATATGACTTCTACAAACTTGAAGACAAAAACGATTTCTTTCCCGCATATCTGTACTTGAAGTACCTACAGCACTTTGTGGACTATGTTGTTAAATCGCTGGGGATCCCTACCAGGGACCTGCCGCATGAACTGGGCGATGGGCTCGATGAGATGATGGGGGCCTATTACCAGCAAATCGCTGATGCCGGGGCCACCGCCGATACCAGCATCTACAACGCGAAAGTTGTCAAGCTTCACGATGCTGTCAAGCTCTTTTCGCAAAAGGAAAACATCAATATTCCAATATCCGAAACGGTGGTTCCTTTCAAACAGGCCAAACATATAATCATGAATAATCCCGAGTCTGTTTCAATTGGCACCTGCGCCTGCCGCTCGGTATCTGAAAATCCCTGCCTTGAGGAGCCGATGGAGGTCTGTCTTTTTGTGGGGGATCCGTTCGCTGCATTCATTCGTGATCAGAATCAGATGTTTAGGGCAGGCACGCAGGAAGAAGCAATAAAAATTCTCGAAGATTGCCACGAAAAGGGATTTGTCCACACAGCCTGGTTTAAAAAAGATTTGGGTAGCAGTTTTGCCATGATTTGCAATTGCTGCTCATGCTGTTGCTTGGGGATCAGGATGTGGAATCTGCTGGAAGGAACCGTTCCGATTCTGGCATCATCCGGCTATGTGGCCGAAATAAGTGAAGATTGTGTCGGATGCGGAATTTGTGTGGATGAGCACGCGTGCCATTTCAATGCAATCAGTATGAACGAAGAAGGCGATAAAGCAGTCATCAGTTACGACAAGTGTATGGGTTGCGGTGTGTGTGAAGGTGTGTGCCCTGATGGGTCTATCAGCATGAAGAGGGATGCTGCCAAAGGTGAACCACTCGATTTGGATGAATTGCTGGCTTAGCCTTTGGAATATGAAAACCTCTGATTTTGACTATGAGCTTCCGCAGGAACGGATTGCTCAAATCCCCGTTGAACCCCGAGATCAGTCTCGTTTGCTGGTGCTCAATCGAGAAAACGGAACGATTGAACACCGGCGTTTCTTTGAAATCACCGAATATCTTTGCCCTGGTGATGTGCTGGTTTTGAATGAAAGCAGGGTGATTCCGGCTCGGCTGTTCGGGCATAAAGTCGAAGGTGGCGGGAAGGTCGAATTTCTACTTTTGAATCGAGTGGGCGATTCTATCTGGGAATCGCTGGTGCGGCCGGGCAGGCGGGTGCGACAGGGAACGGTGGTGGAGGTGGAATCTGAGAATCATGCAGAGCATATCTCGGTGGAGGTTCAATCGAGAACTGAAAACGGGACTTTCATGGTGCGCCTTTCAGATGAGGGATTGTTAGACACACTTGGTGATGTGCCTTTACCGCCTTATATTCACGCTCCTGTTGGTGACCCGGAACGCTATCAGACAGTTTATGCCAAAACCAAAGGAAGCGTTGCTGCTCCGACGGCCGGACTACATTTCACACCCGAGTTGTTGAAACGAATTGAATCCAAGGGTATTGAATTGGCTTTCATAACTTTGCATGTAGGTCTGGGCTCATTCAGGCCGGTCAAAACTGAGGATCCCACAAAACACTCATTGCATCAAGAATACTGTGAAGTGACTGACGAAGTTGCTCAAAATTTGAATACTGCCAAGAGAGAGGGTAGACGAGTTGTTGGAGTGGGAACTACCGCTGTGAGGTCGGTGGAAAGGGCAACTGATTTAAATGGGGAAGTTCAACCTTTCATTGGCTGGAATGATCTCTATATTTTACCTGGTTATCAATTTCGTACTATCGATGCCATGATAACCAATTTCCATTTGCCCCGTTCAACCCTGCTCATGCTGGTGGCAGGATTTGTGGGAAGAGAACGTATACTTGAAGCTTACAGCGAGGCTATAAATGGGGATTATCGCTTCTACAGTTTTGGGGATTGTATGCTGATCCTTTGAGTCAAGGTTCCAGCAGTTCGAAACCGGTCTCGGGGTCTATCACCCGCTGAGCAGTATTATTGATAATCTCAAGAAGTATTACCTCAGTGACCAGCCATGCTTCCACACCCAAACGAATACAACCTGTATGAGTGCGACCTTCACGACCCAGTGCGGCATGCATATGAAGGACCGGTTTCCCTTCGCTGTTGGGGAACAGTGTTCCAACCCCGGCGACTTCATGAGCCCCCGATATTTCAAATGGTATAGGAACGGGAGGTCGGACGTTTCCATCTTCGGGGCCGACAACTATCTTGCTACCATCAGCAATCCCACCGACCATTATGCAGGTTCCTCGCAAGACATTATGGTCCGCTGCGAATTCCTCGAGAGCTTCGGGTAATCGATCCCCATCCTCAAACTTGATGACGAATACCCGTCCGATTTTGCCTTCACTATATTTCATGGTTTTATCATGTCATCGGTATATACTGGATTGACTTGGACACAACTCATTGTAGTCTGGAAGCCAGTTGTTATGTGTTCTTTAAATTCGTCTTCTTTTTTTGTTTTCTATTTTCCCTAAGTTTTAAAAGATGATCAGTTAGACTATCCAAGAATTTGACCATATTTCCCCTATCCCGATCTATTAGTTCGATTTCATGTTCTCGCGCAAATAATATTTGTCCACCGCTACCGATATCAGCTGGATCCATATTGTTATCGCTAAGTCTTCTTAACAAAAATAATCCTTTTTCTTCAAAAGACCCATCTTCTAGCTTATAGGAAATATTAGTATTGATTGAACTACCGTCTACTTTTGGAGTGTATCTGCAATAAAATATCCAAAGTTCTTTCTTATCTGAAGCGGTGTAAAATTCTCTGCACTTTCTAATTGATGCAAGATTTGGTCTTGAACCTGTTTTTGTCTCGTTGTGCCCCTTTACATCAATCAATAATTCAATTGATTTTTTGCCATCAGGTGATAACCAAGTAAACCCTATGTCTTCCATGGCTCTTTGAGACTTTGGTACGGTGCAATTAGTAAACGTCCCTGAAAGTCCTTCTACTTCATTATTGAGCTCATTAGGCAATGAAGTTAATATGTAATCCTCAATTGGTCGCCCACCAATCTCTGATACTGTTTTCTCAGAGACTTCCCAGTTAAAAGATATTTTAAGTTCACTACCTTTCAACGCTGAACTAAAAAGTTTAATGAGGTCGTTCGTTGCTAATTCCAATGTTTCTTCATTCATATGCATTTAGTAAAAACACAAAAGTTATATAGTTAGAATTTCATTAACCACTTGGTTCAATAGGTATTTTAGTGCTGACAAATTTTGTTTATATTTATTAACAGGGTTAACTGTATTTTTTGCGCATTCTGTCAAATATTTGCGATCCTGATCTGAGATTTCTTTTAATGCATTCTCGACAAACAATACTTCATCACAATTGGTTATTCTGGCCAAATCATCGGGTAGGTTGAAAGTTAAGTCTTTTAATAGATATTTATCTTCAATAAGTTTTAATCTATATTGAATCCTCAATAAATAATCATATATACCTGGCACTGCTATCCATGTGTTAGATGCTTCACAGTATGATAACCCCTCTTTTTCTATAAGTGAATATCTACCAGCAATAAAATCATGGAATTTAAGTCTTTTCGATTTCCCGTTGTTAAACGTGGGGAACGGTAAATTGGAAAGGGGTTCTTTATAAAGTTCATACTTTATCCCTTTCTTTTTACAATTCCTCTTCAAATATTCAATGCAGCTATCTGAATTTAGATAAGCTGCAATAAATTTAAGAGAAATCAGATCATCTTCTTTGGTAGAGTATGTATAAAAAACATCCATAGATGAATAGAATTCTTTATTGGAATACAGGAAAAATGGCTCTTTTGCACGCGATGGACTTATTATCTTTTCGCCCTCATATGGTATATCAGGCCTTGCCCCGACAAGTTTCCACCACTTTCCAATTTTTTCATTATTAACTAAGGCGTAGGTCTTATACCTGACATTTAATATATCTCTAAATTTTTCGAGGTGTTTTTGGATGTTTGGATATTGGTTAATATCTTCTATCATTTCGGCATGTATTAGATAATGTTTTAAATTATGGCTGACCCCGTTTATATTGAGTTGGCCAACTTTATAAAATGGCTTAACAATGGTTTTTTCTTTTCTATTGAGTTTAAGCGATTTGAGTTCTTCTTCGGTAAGCACATAAATTCCGTCACCAATATGGTATCCTAATTTGGGTAGTAGTGATTCGTTTTCTTTAACAAATTTGTTCTTCCTATTAACTTTATCTGATCCTGTTTGAATACCGGGCTGAATAGTAACAATATCAGCTATAGGTGTCTCCCTTGATTTAGTTTCAATGTCGCTTTCAGACTTTTCCAGATGCCATGGAGAACCATTTGATTCCTGCTCAGTTAGAGAGGTTTTTTCGATTGTAACCATACCTGAATAAAGGTCATTTACTTTATCTCCCGAAAGGATAGAAGATATCACCTTGCTCACTTTCCTTTTATTTGACCATAATGCAGAATTGCTTTTGGTCCATAAGTTGTCGTAGGTTATGTATAAAAAACTACGATCACTTGGGGGAATATCTTTTTCTGTTCTTTTTTGCATTAGAATTATGATATTTTCCTGCCCACCAGCATTCGGAAACAATTTAATATTTCCAAAATTATGTATTTCTAATATATCTACATTATCCGCTAGATACTTTCTAAGTTTGTTTCCTTTGGTTGCTGTAAGCCAATATTGAGTTGTGATCAAGCATGCTATACCTTTGGGTTTTAATAATTCGATTGCTTGAATGATGAAAAAGTATAGGTAGTCAGATTTCGATGTGTAAAAACTAGACCAGAACTTATGTGTTTTGAGTGGTTCAAATAAGACTTGGTTATTTTTTTGACCTATATATGGAGGATTACTTATAACGAGATCGTACTTTTTATCGTAGCTTTCTCGCTCTAAAATGATATCAAACGTCATCGAGCGTACTTTGTGGTGGATTTCAGTATTTGCTAGACAAGCATTTGCAAAGGTTAAATGAGTTGAAAATGGCTGAACGTCAACTCCATCGAGGGATTTGATTGATTTATATTGCTTCGCTATATTGTATAAAATCGCCCCGTTCCCTGATGCATAATCACAAATATCCTTACCTCTGAAGTTCATATAAGTCTTTACACGGAACATCATTAATTCAATGACATCTTTGGGCGTATATACTTCTCCATGTGACTTCTTTTTTTGTTCCGCATCAATATACTCACATAAAACATCTGGCATATACTGATCTATAATATTAAATTGACAAATCTTGCTTTTTATATGTTTTTCAATATCTTCATCAAAAGTTACTTCAAACTCCTGCATAGTTCTTTGGCAGAAAGGTAACTCAATACCATTATTTGTGAGCAAGTATTTGGTAAGTTTATACAAAGCCTTTCTTTCCAATGATTTTTCATCTTCCCCATGGGATTGGAGGATAGCCATAATCTCCTCTTTGATTTGGCAAGTATTTGATTTGCAATTTTGTTTGCTTGCACTCAACATTGATTCTCTCAAATTTCGAGCACTATTGTTTCAGTGGCCTGCGGAGATGCATAACAAAGGATCTCCATATTAATTATATAAATATAATGGGATTCTTCATTCTGTTTCACTCCAGAATAACATTTGAGTTATGGTGAAGTGAACACTACAGTTCTTCCGGCCCACAAATTCTTCCCAATACAGCGCTTGCTGCTGCAATTGCTGGGCTGGCCAGGTAGACCTCTGATTTGGTATGCCCCATCCGACCGACGAAATTACGGTTGGTTGTGGAAATGCAACGCTCTCCGTCAGCGAGGATTCCCATGTATCCGCCGAGGCAAGGCCCGCATGTAGGTGTACTCACCACCGCGCCGGCGTTAATGAAGGTTTCAAGGAGTCCCATTTTGAGGGCTTGAAGGTAAATCTCCTGTGATCCGGGGATAATAATACAGCGTTTGTTTTTAGCTACCTTTCTACCTTTGAGTATTTCGGCGGCAACGATGAGATCACTGAGACGCCCGTTGGTGCAGCTGCCAATCACAGCTTGATCGATTTCCACATTCCCAACCTGATTGATGGGCCTGGTATTGGATGGCAGGTGCGGGAAGGCTACTTGCGGCTCGATCTTTGATGCATCATATTCGATGGTTTGTGCATATTCAGCGTCAGGGTCGGGATCAACTACCGTATAGGAACGAGTGGCTCGCGGCTTGATGTAATCGAGGGTTGTCTGGTCGGCACGGAACAGTCCTGCTTTACCCCCGGCTTCTATTGCCATATTGGCCATGCTCAGTCGCCCGTCAATTGGGAGCGAGTCGATTGCCTCCCCTTCGAATTGCATGGCAGCGTATAATGCCCCATCAACACCTATATTCCCAATTGTGTGCAGAATGAGGTCTTTGCCTCCAACCCATTTCTGCAATTGTCCGTGATATACGAATTTAATAGTTGGTGGGACCTTCATCCAGATTTCACCGGTTGCCATAGCCGTAGCAATATCGGTTGAACCCATACCGGTTGCAAAGGCATTCACAGCGCCGTAGGTGCAAGTGTGAGAATCGGCTCCAATGACGACATCTCCCGGCAGAACGAGTCCTTTCTCCGGTAAGATCACATGTTCGATGCCCATCTCACCAACTTCGAAATAGATGATACCCTGCGAAAGTGCGAAATCGCGCATCATCTTGGCCTGTTCGGCAGAGGCGATGTCTTTGTTGGGGATAAAATGGTCGGGCACCATGACAACTTTGTTGGGATCGAAAACCTTTTTGACCCCAATGCGGTTAAATTCTTTGATAGCAATTGGTGCAGTGATATCGTTTGAGAGAACAAGATCGACGCGAACATTGATGAGTTCGCCGGGCGAAACCCTTGTTTTGCCGCAATGTGTTGCCAGTATCTTTTCAGCGATGGTCATTCAGCCAACCTCTTCACCAGCTCGCCGACGCGCTTGCCCAGTTTACGGCAGATGTCTTTGGTGCTATCGTCAGGTGCACCAATACCTACTGCGCCATAATGTCCGGTAGCTTCCAGAGGGTCTCCAACAATAATCATGCTGTGGATCATCATTGCTTGAATTAACGAGAATATAGTGGTTTCTCCACCCCCGCCAACGGTACCTGATGACGAGAACCCAGCCCCAACTTTGTTTTCCATTTTCTTGCGAACCTTGACGGAATCGTTGATGAACGCCTTCATCTTTTCGGACATGGTTCCAAAATGATTGGGAGAGCCGAAGATAATGCCATCGGCATCCAGCATATCTTCCGGTTTGGCATCTTGGACTTTTTTTACTTCAACTTCAATACCTGAAAGCCGCGCTCCATCGGCTACTTCATCAGCCATTTTTGCAGTATTACCTGATCGAGAATCATAAATAACCAATACTTTGGGCATGATTTCTCCTTGGCCCTATTGAGGTGTTATTCTGAGCGATGCAAAAATCTCATCATACTCAGGAAAGGTTACATTGCTATACCATTGTTTTGAGATTCTTCAGTCGCGATGTTCCCTTCAAATAACGTTTGATTATTCGTTAAATTGTGGGGAATTGTCTACTTGGGTTTTTTATTCAATAATAAGCGGACTGCCATAACAGTACCGGCAAGGATGGCCGTAAATGTCCCAACAATATATAGGCCTGTACCGATGGCTACTCCAACAGCCGCTGTTGCCCAGATGCTGGCTGCTGTGGTTACTCCTTCTACCCTGCCTGTCTCAGAGCGGAGGATCACTCCAGCCCCGACGAATCCGATTCCGGTGACCACACCGGCGGCAATCCTTGATGGATCGAATCCCTGTACGGTTTCAAATCCCTCTGCTACCGAGGTAAACAAAGCGGCGCCAAGACAAATTAGAGCGTGAGTGCGTATCCCGGCAGATTTCCTGGCCAGCCCTCTCTGCAATCCTATACCCCCACCCAGAACTGCCGCCACGAAGACGCGCAACATGATCTCGAACTCCATTCCCGCGTCTATCGCAATGTCCATCACTCTCCTTTAGTGACCAGCAGGCGGTTCAGGGCATTCATGTATGCCCTGGCACTGGCCACAATTATGTCTGTGTGAGCGCCGCGCCCGGCGTATCGCTTACCTTCGCTTTCTATTCTAATGGTAACCTCACCGATTGCATCAATACCTTCAGTGACCGATTTGACACTGAATTCGATGAGTTCATTGGGAACCTTGACCAGCCGGTTAATAGCCCTGTAGACTGCATCAACAGGACCGGTTCCTTGTGCAGCATCAGAAAGGATTTTGCCATCAGGGCCGGTCAGTCTGACGGAGGCTGTGGGCATAGTGAGATCACCACAAGAGACCTGTACCTGTTCCAGGTGGTAGATTTCAGAAATAGTTCTTAATTCCTCACTTATAATGGCCTCAAGATCGCGATCAGTGATTTCTTTTTTCTTATCGGCCAACTCCTTGAAGGCGGCAAATGTTCGATTGATTTCATCGTCACTCAGTGCATATCCGAGTGATTCAAGTCGCTTCCTGAAAGCATGGCGTCCACTGAGTTTGCCCAGAGAGAGCGTCGTTCCAGAGAGCCCGATTGATTCAGGGTCCATAATCTCGTAAGTGGTTCGTTCCTTGATGATACCGTCTTGATGAATGCCTGATTCGTGGCGAAAAGCATTGGCTCCAACGATTGCCTTGTTGGGCTGGACGTACATGCCAGTGAAATCGCTTACCAGACGACTGGTCTTGTATATCCGTTCTGTATTGATATCGGTGGAATATTTCATTAAATCATGACGGGTTTTTATTGCCATCACGATCTCTTCCATCGAAGCATTTCCGGCACGTTCCCCAATACCATTCACGGTACATTCGATCTGTCGCGCACCGCTATCGATGGCAGCCAGGCTATTGGCAACTGCCAGGCCCAGATCATTGTGACAGTGCACACTGATTACAGCCTTTTCAATATTGTCTACGTTTCGCTTGATCCCCTGAATCAAACTCCCGAATTCCTTAGGCATGGTATATCCAACGGTATCCGGTATGTTCACGGTAGTAGCACCGGCATCGATCACGGCTCGCAGTAGTTGATAGAGGAATTTGCGGTCTGTGCGGGTAGCATCCATAGGTGAGAATTCCACATTATCAAGATGTTTCTTGGCGCGTGCCACCATGGCGCGTGCCTGCTCCAGGACCTGATCGCGATTCTTCCGAAGCTGATGGGACATGTGAATTTCCGAAGAGGAAAGAAACACGTGGATACGTGGTTCCGCAGCATCTTTGATCCCTTCCCATGCGGTATCCACGGCCTGAGGTTGGGCGTGGGACAAGGCACAGATCGACGATCCGCGTATCTCCTTTGAAATATTGCGAACTGCCTCAAGATCACCGGGGGAAGCGATCGGGAAGCCAGCTTCGATAACATCTACGCCCAGCTTCTCCAGCTGGCGGGCGATCTCTAGCTTTTCAGAAATCGTCAGAGCTGCGCCTGCGGATTGCTCCCCATCACGAAGTGTTGTATCGAATATGATGACCTTATCCATTGCCTTCTCCTGCGAATTGTGAACTCGCCCGGTTTATGGCGAGCCATGATAATTTGTTTTACTTAAGCCAGGGCATCATCCCACGAAGCTCTTCACCAACCTCTTCGATTTCATGATCTGCTTCCATTCTGCGAAATGCGTTGAACGCAGGTGCTCCAGCTTGATTTTCCAGAATCCATTCACGAGCGAATGTGCCGTTCTGGATTTCTTCCAGGATTTTCCACATTTCCTCCCGGGTATCATCGTTAATGATGCGTGGCCCGCGTGTATAATCACCGTATTCCGCTGTATCGCTAACTGAATAGCGCATGAATTTGAATCCGCCACGGTGGATGAGGTCGACAATAAGTTTCAATTCATGACATACCTCAAAGTAGGCGATCTCTGGCTGATAACCGGCGTCTACCAGCGTTTCGAATGCGGTTTTGATCATGGCAGTGACTCCACCACACAGGACG
Organism: Chloroflexota bacterium; assembly: GCA_013203045.1. GTDB lineage: Bacteria > Chloroflexota > Dehalococcoidia > SZUA-161 > SpSt-899 > JABMQN01. The sequence continues at coordinate 15,537 of JABMQN010000004.1, read as the reverse complement.
GCCTGCTCACCGAAAAGGTCAGTTTCGGTTTCTTCTGCGAAAGTTGTTTCGAGTATGCCGGCGCGGGCCGATCCTATGCCCTTGCCATAAGCTAGGGCTTTTTCAAACGCCTTACCGCTGGCATCCTGATACACGGCTACCAAAGCTGGAGTACCGATACCTTCAGTGAAGTTTTGGCGTACCATATGACCGGGACCCTTGGGAGCGATCATAGTGACGTCAACATTGGCTGGTGGTACGATCTGGTTGTAATGGATGTTGAATCCATGCGCAAACATAAGCATTTTTCCAGCCGTGAGATTCTTTTCGATGGATTCATGATATATCTTGGCTTGCATGGTATCGGGAACAAGCATGATGATGATATCGGAAGCCTTGGCAACCTTTTCTGCAGATGCTACCGTTAAACCCGCCTTTTTAGCGGCTTTCCAGGGGGCGCTGCCGGAGAGCTCACCGACCATTACTTTGCAACCGCTGTCCGTAAGATTCTGTGCATGTGCATGTCCCTGGCTGCCGAAGCCAATGACACCGATCGTCTTGTTCTTGATCAGTTTGAGATTTGCATCCTTGTCGTGATAGATTGTAGCCATTGTTCCTCCTAAATATATTTTCAGTTATTTTGATGCTTTGGTTTTTTTTGTTTTGGCCGTTTGGGTTGTTCCTCCCCTGTTTTGGGAAGAGGTCCTAGCTTCCCTCGTGTGATAGCTATCCGTCCGGTACGAGCCAGTTCAATCACCCCGAATCCGCGAAGAAGATCAATTAATGAGTTCACTTTATCTTCGTCGCCTGAGATCTCAATTATGATGGACTCGGGGGTGAAGTCAACCACATTTGCCCGGTAAACATCAGTAGCTATTCGGACTATTTCAGCTCGTGTGTCAGGGGTTGATTCGACTTTTATCAGAGCCAGTTCACGTGAAATAATATTCTCTTCGCTGATATCGGTTATCTTCACAACTTCAATGATCTTGTCCAGTTGTTTTCTAACCTGTTCAACAGCCGTCGTGGCTCCATCGACACTGATAACCATTCTCGAAAGTCCGGGGGTCACAGAATGACCAACGGTGATACTATCGATATTGAAATTACGTCGGCGAATCATGCTCGTTACCCTGTTCAGAACACCGGGCTTATCTTCGACCAGCATTACTAGTGTACGTTTCATTGTGGCCATTTTTTCATTATCCTCCGCTCTCGACACTTTCAGATAACGCTACTTGCCTGCAAGGCTCGCTTCATCTTTACTAGGCTCTTCCAATATTTCTGCTAGGGAAGCTCCCGGAGCAACCATAGGATACACATTTTCCTCCGGCTCAATTCTAAAATCGATAAGGAATGGTCCATCGGTATCCATAGCCTTCTGGATGGCTGGAATCACATCTATTTTGTGTTCAACTCTGATGGCGGGAATTCCATAAGCATCAGCAATCTTCAGGAAATCCGGTCCGGCCAATGGTGTAGCCACGTAACGGCGCTGGTAGAATAATTCCTGCCATTGCCTGACCATACCGAGGTAGCCGTTGTTCATGATCGCAATCTTAAGACCAATGTTTTCCTGGACGATGGTAGCCAGTTCCTGTATCGTCATCTGGAAACCACCGTCTCCAGCAATGGTCCACACGATTTCGTTAGGGATTCCCACTTTTGCTCCCATACCGGCAGGAAGTTCAAATCCCATTGTTCCCAAACCTCCGGAAGAGACGAGACTGTTGGGTTTATCATAAACGTAGTGCTGTGCTGACCACATCTGATGTTGGCCCACGCCCGTGACGATGGTGGCATTCCCCTTAGTGATCTCATAGATTTGTCGAATAACATACTGCGGAATAAGATCTTCTGTTTCCCGGATGGTATGGGAAGGGTGGTCATGCCGCAACTGTTCGATCTCTTTTATCCATTTGACACGTGGTTGAGATTCCACTAGTTTGTTCAGTTCTGTCAACACGTTTTTACAGTCGCCTACAATCGGGACAGTGATCTTCAGATTCTTACCTATTTCAGCCGGATCGATATCGATGTGGATGATCTGAGCCTGAGTGGCGAAACGGGACACGTTAGCAGTGGCCCGATCGTCAAATCGCATGCCTATCGCAATGACCAAATCAGCTGAGTCGATGGCCAGGTTAGCATAGGCCATTCCATGCATACCAAGCATGCCGAAACTGAGCACATGGCTCTCGGGGAATCCCCCGATACCCAGAAGAGTATAGGTAATGGGTATCTGGGCTTTCTCCGCCAGTTCTTTGAGTTCGCTGTAAGCTTTCGAAATAATTATACCTCGGCCCGTAATGATCACTGGCCGCTTGGCCTCGTTGATCAGTTTGGCAGCCTTCTTTATTTGCAGCGGATGTCCATGAGTTGTCGGTTCATACCCGGCTAGATCGATCGTATCCGGATACTTGAAATTTGCCTCTTCATCAAACACATCTTTTGGGATATCAATGAGAACTGGGCCGGGCCTGCCTGTGTTGGCGATGTAAAAGGCTTCCTTAATAATGGTACCCAGTTCTTCCGCTTTGCGTACCGCGTAACTATGTTTCGTAATGGGTACGGTAATCCCTGTTATATCGATTTCTTGAAAAGCGTCCTTCCCGATGAACGGCCGGGCTACCTGTCCGGTTATAGCTACCATTGGGACAGAGTCGAGATGAGCGTTGGCAATGCCAGTTACCAGATTCGTAGCACCGGGACCTGAGGTGGCGAAGCATACTCCCACCTTCCCAGTGACACGGGCATATGCATCCGCAGCATGGGCCGCTGCCTGCTCATGACGTACCAGAATATGCCGAAGTTGTGGATACTGCGGCAAGGTATCATATAAAGGTAATACAGCACCACCGGGGAAACCGAAGATAGTTTCGACTCCTTCGTTTATTAATGATTGGCAAAGTATTTGGGCGCCTTTCAATTTTGTTGTCATGTTTTCCCTCCCTCAACTGTCACTATTGTTTAAAGACTGCCCCTGTACTTGCAGAGGTCACTTTCTCGATATAGCGGCTGAGGTAGCCAGTTTTGATTTTGGGCTCGAATTTCGGCAATTTGGAAAGTCTCTGTTCGATTTCGTCCTGACTCAATTCAACATCAATTTTGCAATTGAGAATATCGATTTTAATTATATCGCCTTCTTCCAATGCAGCAATAGGTCCGCCTTCAGCAGCTTCTGGTGAGACGTGACCAATCGAAGCGCCTCGGGTTGCTCCGGAAAAGCGACCGTCTGTAATTAATGCCACTTTTTCTCCCAGTCCCATACCGGTTATCAGAGAAGTTGGAGTCAACATCTCCGGCATACCGGGACCTCCTTTGGGTCCTTCGTATCGCAGGACGACCACTTCACCACCTTTGATAGAACCACTCATGATCCCCTGTGTAGCTTCAGCTTCAGAATTGAATATGCGAGCTGGCCCTTGATGAACCATCATCTCCGGTGCAACTGCTGCACTTTTAACGACGGCTCCGTCCGGTGCAAGGTTCCCGAATAGAATGGTGAGGCCTCCCCTTTCCGAATAGGCGTTCTCTTTTGAACGGATAATGTCTGTATCTTTGATTTTGGCGTCAGCGATAATTTCGCCTAAAGATTCGCCGGATACGGTTTTCGCATCAAGTTTCAAAAGATTTGAGAGTTCTTTCATAAGCGCAGGAATACCTCCCGCGAAATCGAGATCCTCGATATGATAAGTTCCCGAAGGGCTCAGCTTGGAAATATGAGGCGTATTCTGGCTTATTTTGTTGATCTCCTCAAGCGGGAAGTCAATTTTAGCTTCTGAAGCAATAGCCAACAGGTGCAACACTGAATTGCTGCTACCACCCATTGCTGTATCTGCTGTAAAAGCATTATGCATAGAATCTTTGGTGATGATATCCAATGGACGAATATCTTCCTTAAGAAGTTCCATCACTTGTCTTCCGACCTCTCGGGCGAGTACGATTCGGCGGGAATCTACAGCGGGAATGGTCCCGTTACCGGGAAGTCCCATCCCCAGTGCTTCGGTAAGACAGTTCATGGTATTGGCGGTGAACATACCGGCACAGCTACCGCATCCCGGACAGGCGACTCTTTCCAGTTCGTCCAACTCGGCTTCGGTCATCTGTCCTGTCGTCACCTGTCCCACTGCCTCAAACACACTGAAAAGATCGACGTATTTGTCTTTTCCCATACGGGTGGCGAGCATCGGTCCGCCGCTGACAAAAATGGAAGGTATGTTGAGCCGAACTGCTGCCATCAGCATACCCGGAATAATCTTGTCACAATTGGTGATGAATACCAGAGCATCAAATGCATGCGCCTGGACGACTACTTCCACAGAATCGGCAATAAGTTCTCGGCTAGGCAGACTGAACCTCATTCCGGGATGATTCATGGCTATGCCATCGCAAATACCGATTGTGTTGACCTCAAATGGAGTTCCCCCCGCGGCATATACGCCCTGCTTCGCTGCTTCAGCGAGGTTCTTCAAGTGCATGTGCCCCGGGATAATTTCATTGTAGCTATTGACGATGCCGATAGATGGCTGCCTAATTTCCTTATCGCCGCATCCAAGTGCCCGAAATAATGAGCGGTGTGGTGCTCTTTCGATACCTTGCTTGGTGACATCGCTTCTCATGGTATCATCTCCTTGACCTGGTTAATCAAAAAAAGCCACTCTAATAGGAGCGGAGTATGAAGATCGCATTTGCGAATAAATGGGTGACTGTTGAAAACTATATTATAGTAAAGTAATGGTGTCAAGAAAATGCTTTACTATAGTGCTGTATGACGTGATTTCGACTATAATGTTAGATGGAATTTGATGGTAAAGTGAAACAGCAGCGGAATACTTGTAGGAGCAACTAGTGGCTACAGCTTACATTATTGATGTTACAAATAGGGATGGCGTCCAGGCGCCTCGTATTTGCTTGTCAAAATTTCAAAAAACCATACTTGATCTCTATCTGGATGAACTTGGAGTTTTTCAAAGTGAGTTCGGGTTTCCGATTACGTCGCATGAAATCAACTATTTGAATGCAAATCTGGAACTTGTTGAACGCGGTATTATCACAAATACTCGATTGAGTGGATGGCTCCGGGCCATTCCCGGGGATGTGGAACTGGCGTTTTCCAATTGTCCCGCATTGAAACATGTTAATCTTTCGATTTCCACATCTGACATCATGATCGAACACAAATTCGGAGGGAAGTTCAGCCACGATGACGTAATCGCAACAATGATTGAAGCTGTCAAGTTGGCTAAAGAAAGAGGGGCGATTTCTGTTGGTGTGAATGCTGAGGATGCTTCTCGTTCAGATATGGATTACCTTATCGAATTTGCTGGAGCAGCCGAATCTGCCGGAGCGGATCGATTGCGGTATTGTGACACAGTAGGGTGCGAAACACCGTTTTCGATCTATGAACGTATTACGAATCTCGCTTCGCAACTTAAAATGGGGATAGAGGTCCATTGCCACAATGATATTGGAATGGCGGTAGCCAATTCTGTTGCGGGGGCGAAGGCCGCGATTGATAGTGGATCTGATGTGTACGTAAATACCTGTATTAATGGTATCGGAGAACGTGCGGGAAACGCAGACACAATTTCGGTGATCCTTGCACTGAAGCATGGTTGTGGGTTGGAGCATTATGGTGTCGATGACAGGATAAAGCTTGATGTGGCATATCGATTGTGCAAATATGTTTCGTATGCTCTGGGAATTCCTATTCCTATCAATCAACCTGCGATGGGTGCAAATGCTTTTGCACATGAATCCGGAATCCATGCTGCCGGAGCGCTTGAAAACAGGAAGACGTATGAGTTGTATAACTTGGAGGATGTGGGCCGTGGGGAACCGGAAATCATTAGCACCGGGCAAGAGATTACTGTGGGCGAATACTCTGGGATAAAGGGGCTTCGAAGTGTCTACTTTCGGATGGGGATTGAGTTTGAAAATGATAATCATGCCAGTGAAATCCTCGATTTGGTTCGCTATGCGAGTCTGCACAATCAGAAATCGCTGTTAGATGTGGAACTCAGATTCATTGCCCAATATCCGGATATCACCAGGCAAATCCTCACGGTAGAGCCAATTTCCGCATACCTGTAAATAAGGAGATCGAGGGCATCTGCTCTCGAAGCCATTTGTTAAGCAAATGAGTAAAGCAATCAATATAGTCCTGACGAGCCTGCTATTGATGATAGTACTGGCAGGTATTGGAGTGACGGGATGCCAGGAAAGGACATCAATGCAGGTCCCTTCCAGGGACGGAGACGCGTTCGTCACTGATCGTGTGGTTGATGTCTATTTTTATATGAAACCGGAGTTGTGGAAGAACCTTCAGTCGAGAGCAGAAAAAGAGCAATATTATCAGATAGATTTCTGGTTCGATAGCGAACTGGTACCTGACGTGGCTGTACGGGCAAAAGGGAGTTCGTCGCTAAAGTATGTAATTGAGGATGGGAGTATTAGATTGAGCCTCAAAGTTGATTTCAATCTACTAAACGATGCGCGCCAATTTCGTGGCCTAAAAAAATTGAATTTTCACAATGGTTTTCGTGATCCAACACTTATACGTGAAAGTCTCGCCTATGAGCTTTTCCGGGAAATGGGAGTTACTGCTCCTCGCACGTCGTTTGTTAATCTTTGGGTGAATGATACGCATATGGGTCTATATACGCAGGTAGATCACGTTGACAGGACTTTCCTCACACAGCATTTTGGTCGCGCAGATGGAAATCTGTACAAGCCGATTCCCCCCGGTTCATATTTAAATTGGGATGAAGAGGCTCTGGAAAAGCAGAGATCTGAAATGGCGACGGGTTCTCCAACAGTTTCCCCTGATGCTTATGAGGTAAATCTTGGTGGTGGTGACCTGAGCCAGATTGAGCAAGCTCTGGGAACGGAACAACAGTATGATGCTACTGAGATCGAAGATGAGCCGGAAAAACACCAATATGAATATCTCGATTACATGAAGTTAAAAACCAACGAAAACCGACCCAATCACTCGGCACTCATGCGATTTCTGGATGTTCTCAACAACGAACCGGATGAAACCTTCCCGGAGGAGATTGAGAAGGTATTAGATGTTGATGAAGCTCTCCGGTTTCTGGCTGTGCAGACGATTCTTGTGAATCTGGATAGCTATCTTGGAAGGGGGCTCAACTACTATCTCTATGAAATTAACGGTAGGTTCGTCATTATTCCATGGGACCTGAACGAGTCGTTCGGCACGTACAAATGTAATATACCACGTGAGGAAATCATCAATTTCTTTATCGATGAACCCACGTGTGGTCCAGTGGTTGAACGCCCGCTCGTTTATCGACTCCTGTCATATCAGCCGTATTTAGATGCATATCATGGATACCTTGAAGAGTTGTTAGCGGGTCCGTTCTCCGTCGAGACAATGGAATCTCGAATTGATGAGATTGCGGATATGATCCGTCCTTACGTTGAAGCAGATGAGCTTAAATTCTACCCAACCGAGGATTTTGAATACAATCTATCCGAAAGACAAGGAAGATATTTTGGACTCAAGTCATTTGTGGCTGAACGTGGTGAATCAGTAAGAATGCAACTTGATGGTGAATTGCCCAGTTCCGGTGATGGAAGCGGAAATGGGGGTGATCCGGATAAAGCTTGACTCAACCGGTTCATCTGGCGTTCATCTTTTTAGTCTAATATGAGTTAGTACCGGAAGGACTACTCAGAAACTTACACCTGAAATGAGTATTATCACCGAACAAATGGGAAATAAAACCCCGATATGTCATTCTTGATGAAAATCAGAATCCAGTGGGGTGGCTGGGTAATGGATTCCGGATCGACAGACTGTGTCACAATCAACGAAACTGAGTAATTCTACCATTGTAATTACCGGGGATTACCGTTCTCCCTGAGTTTATCGAAGGGTTCCTGCCGATCAGTGCGTTCATACTTCGACAGGCTCAGTACGAACGGATCTCTTTTGAGGACATTATGACACAGTCTGCAAGTCCGGAATGGCATGAAAAGAGTTTCTGCCCTGGCGCATATCGGCGGCGGCGGTATCTGCTTCTCGCAATGACAGGGCATAGTTGTCCAGATCAACTAAAATGGGTAACGATGAAATTTGGAGGGAGAACAGGGTAGCAGCAACAGGGATCGTTGCGTTACTAGTCCTATGCCTGGGATTAATGGGATATGTCGGAATAGCCTCTGGAGAGAGTGCTGGCGATGGTCCAGAGCCATTTGTCACCGATCGTGTGGCGGAAGTCCGCATCGTGATGAGCGATGATGATTGGGAAACGCTTCAACTCGATGCGTTGGAAGAAGAGTATGTCCAGGCAGATTTCTGGTTCGATGGTGAGCTTGTTCCGGATGTTGCTGTCAGGCCAAAGGGTAACTCTTCGCTCAATTCAGTCGTTCGGCAGGGAAGCACTCGACTCAGCCTCAAAGTCGACTTCAATTTCTTCAATTCGGCCCGAACATTTCGTGGTCTGAAGAAGCTCAATTTCAATAACGGATTCAATGATCCTACATTTATCCGCGAACACATCTCATATGAGTTGTTTGACCTGATGGGCCTTCCCACACCCAAAACTTCTTTCGTTGACCTCTGGATAAATGATACGCATATGGGGCTGTATACCCAGGTTGAACAAGTGGATAAGACGTTTTTGAATAGATACTTCTCCGATGTTGGCGGAAACTTATACAAACCGGAACCCCCTGCTGGTTACCTCAGTTGGACTGAAGAAGACCTCGAAGAATTGCGTGATGAACTGGGAATTGCGGCGCCTGAAGATGAAGAAATTGCTCTGCAGATCAACATGGGTGGAGCCAAACTTGTGGACATTATGAATGCATTGGAAGAGCAGGAAGAAGACGTAGAAGATGGAACTGACAATCGACGCGCAAACGCACCTGAAAGCGAGCCAATGGATTTTATCGAAAAAATGGGGCTCAAAACAAATGAAGAGTTTCCGGATCATACGGCCTTGCTAAATTTCCTTGAGGTTCTCAACAATGAGCCGGATGAGACATTCCCTGAAGAGATCGAAAAGGTGCTGGATGTTGATAGCGCTCTTCGATTTGTTGCAGTGGCGGGAACGATCGGATATTTCGATAGCTATCTTGGAGTCGGGCACAACTACTATCTCTATGAAGTTGACGGCAAATTCACTATCATTCCCTGGGACCTCAATGGATCATTCGGTGCGTTCAGCATGGGTATGAGCCGCGATGATATTATCAATTGCTATATCGATGAGCCGACCATCGGTCCTGTGGCTGAACGTCCTCTCGTTGAACGTTTACTGACTTATGAACCTTATTTAGAGAAGTACTATGAGTATCTTGACGAATTTCTGGATGGGCCTTTCAGTATTGAAAAGATGACTTCTCGAATCAATGAAACCGCTGATTTGATTAATTCCTATGTTTATGCAGATGAACTCAAATTCTTTTCAAACGAGGACTTCGAGCGTGGTCTTAGTCAAGATGTGGAGCGATCGGGTCAAGGGGGAGCCCCACCGATGGGTATGCTACCTGAAGGACCACCACCTGGCGGATTACCGCCGGGTGAATTTTCGCCAGAAGGATTCGTACCACCGGGAGGATTCCCACCTCCACCAGGAGGCCAGACACCTTTGCCTCAACTCTCAGAGGAAAGTCTGACTTGTCTTAAGAGTAAATTCGAAAAGGAAGTACTTGACGAATTGCGTACTCGGCGGCCCAGTATCGAAGAGCTTGAGAAGCTGAAATCTTGTTTGAGCCGGGAGGAAATGGATGTTTTCCTCAGGCGAGGACCAAGCGTGGCTGTGCCAACAACCGGTTCGACGTTTATTGGTCTGAGGACCTTTGTAGTTGAACGGACAAAATCGATAAAAGAACAGCTTGAAGGTAAGCGGCCAAGCTATGGCGACGGAAGTGGCAGCGGTAGTGGGGACATGAGGATGCCCGTTATGGGAGATTTTCCGGGTGGCCCTCTACCACCTTTATGAGTTAATATATTGGGAAGGATATGCAATCACAATTAGCGAATGCCGAATTGACATCTGAACCAACTCCTGTGGGTGGCCAGTTCAGGCAAAGATTCGAGCGCAAATTCTATATAATTCCTCAAAGAATTGATCTTGCTTACGCACTGCTTCGGCAATTTTGCCGACCGGATAGAGAGTATCCGCATGGACGGATCAACAGTCTATATTTCGATACTCCTGATCTTGATCAGCACGAAAGATCAGCAGCGGGCGAGTATAACAAAGACAAAGTTCGCATTCGTTGGTATGGCGAAAAAGAAAATCTGTCAGAGACGGTACCGGTTTTCTTAGAACTTAAGTCCAGGCGTGGTTTCGCCAGTAGTAAAAAGCGGGAGAAATTCCAAGTGGCATCAGAAGCGCTCCAACAGAATCGTGTGGGAGAGGGAATAATTGATAGAAAGGTACTCGTCGATACAGTTGCAGGATTTGGACATTTTACAGAGCTACCACTTCGGCCAATCATAACTGTTTCATACTCGCGCTATCGGTTTACAGAGATATTCAGTGGTATTCGAGTTTCCCTCGATTATGATATCCGGTCTACGTTTGTGGCCCGGGGTTTTGGCAATGGGGAAAGAGAACTCCAGTTGCGCGGAGCGGTGATTGAGGTGAAGGGGCCTACCATGGACTTGCCGACTACATTGAGACGTATGAAACTACTCGATACAGACTGGAGTAGATTCTCGAAATACAGTCATTGCATTGATTCTCATCTGGAAGACCCGGGGGCTATGGCGCGTTTGTGGCCTTCCGGAAGAGTGGGCGATGTGTAAGTAAAAAGGAGGATTACCTGTGTGGGACGAATTAGTAGATCATATTGAAAATCTGGAATCTCCGGTGTTTTGGGATGAAGCTATTGTAGCAGTTGGCTTTTCGTTAATTGCATCAATAGTTATTTATTTTACCTATCAATTATTCTATGGTTCGCGGCACATTGGAGCCGGTGTACATCGGACGTTCATTCTTGGGGGTCCCTCAATAACGGCCCTTTTCCTGGCCATTCAAACTTCTATTCCGCTTTCTCTGGGATTGCTGGGTGCGCTCTCATTCGTTCGTTTCCGGACACCGGTAAAAGATCCGGCGGAAATAGGGTTTCTCCTTTTATTGATTGCGACATCCGTGCTGGCAGCTACAGATAATTATTTACTGGCGATCATCCTGTTCATCATTATATTCATATCCCTGACTGTACAGTGGTTGACCCGCAGGCAGTTCACCTTATTTGGGCGTGGTAACTTGATGGTCTCAGTAGACCAGCCTTCGTTTGAAGCATTGGAACCTAAACTGACCTCTTTACTTAATGAACGGTTGCGTGGCCTCAAACTGCAAACGATGTCCGTTCTGGACGACCGGGTGAGCCTCCATTACCAATACCGGAAGACCAGGGGACTTAACTGGGCGGCCTTTACCAGCGAACTTGGCCAGCTTGATGGAAAGGCTAAAATCGAGGTGTTTGTTGGATAATCGTGCTCAGGGGCAACAAGAACCAACACGAAGATCACAATAAGGTGACATCAGGATGAACAGGACAAGGTGTGTTATGAGGAATGATATAACTGGCACTCGCAGTGCCCACTTTACCATTGCATTTTCTCTTTGGGAATATACTACCCATATCTTGTATAACACAAATCCAACTACCAGACAGATAGCACCAACACTGGGGTAGAGATAGAATCTGAACATGACCCGGTCGTTGATGAAGTACATAGCTATCCAGCTTAGGTAGGTGCTGGCGAACCACAAAAAGGTGAATATACAAAGCGAATTACGTTTTATTGCACCATATAACGCGTAGCATATCGCTGGTATGATGAATACCCACAAATTCCAGTTAGGATTGGATTGATACGTAGGATCATACCAGAACCACTGAGTTTTGGTAGATGTAATCCATTCCCAGGGACGGCTGAGCGCTTCATGGTCGGTATCAGAGAAGGTCAGTGTCGAGAGATTGTCCCGCATGAACTCAATTCTGTCCCATGGAAATACCCATTCTGCCATCGCTACATAATCCAATAGAGGCATCAATACGAAAAATGCCAGGGGGGCAGCAATCATGAATCCCAGTGAATCCCGTAATTTGTCTCGTCTGGTAAGCAACAAGTGCCCTACAATGATGAATCCTCCAAACACACCTGAGAGCTTGGCTAATGTGGCTAATGCTAATGCAATTCCAGAGAGCGCATAATTCCCTCGCAGATATAGCCAAAACGATGCCAACATGAATGTCAGGCTATAGACATCCAGCATAGCCATACTGGACTGAACGAAGCTCTGGTTCTCGAAAGCGAAAATGAATGTAGCTATGAGAGGTATGTATTTGTTGGAAGTCAATTTCTGGCAGATCAGGTAGAACAGGACGATAGAAGCAACTCCAAAAAGGACGGAGAAGATTCGCCAGCCGAAGGGATTATCTCCGAAAATATCAATACCAATCGCAATGAATATTTTGCCGAGAGGCGGGTGTTCAAGGTTGTCCAATTCCTCTCGATCGATAATCGATTTAGCTTCCGGGACGTAATGGTTTTCATCGAACATGAGATCGTTGACCTGCTCGATGATGATGAGGTGCAGCACTAGGACAATCAGAGCGATACCAAGTGCGAGGATGTTTTCCCGTTGTTTGAACCAGTATAAAGACATTCTCTGATACCAGATTAGGTTTCTCCATAGTATACCGAAAATCGTAAGCTAGAGGAAGGGTTGGGTAGGTATGGCCATTCATTTCATATTTCGTTATACTTAGGCATATTTGGTGCCGGACAAGGAGGACTGAATATGGAGCAGTCTGGAAGAATTGCAAATATCAATCGAGAAACCAAAGAAACAAAGATAACACTGGAATTAAACATCGATGGGACCGGTGTTTGTGATATTAGAACCGGTGTGGGGATGTTTGATCATATGCTGGAGCAGTTGGGCAAGCACGGTCGATTTGATTTGAAGGTTCAGGCTCAAGGTGACCTGCATATTGATGAGCATCATACTGTTGAAGATGTGGGAATGGTCCTGGGGCAAGCCTTTGCAGAGGCATTGGGCGAACGCAAAGGTATTGTGAGAATGGGACATGCCGTTGTACCCATGGACGAAGCCCTGGCGATGGTAGCGGTGGATCTTTCAGGCAGGGGTTATGCCAAGGTGGAAGCTTCTTTTGATAAGGAATATATCAACGAACTCCCCACGGACTTGATTAAACATGTTTTTGAGTCTTTTGCCATCGAAGGTCGATTGAATTTGCATGTCAGGTTATTAGCCGGGGACAATGACCATCACAAAGCGGAGGCACTATTCAAGGCGCTGGCGCGCGCATTGGACGATGCAACCAGGATAGATGAGCGGATCGTCGGGAGTATTCCCAGCACCAAAGGGGTTATTTAGTTAGACCCTTTACGCCGGCCTTCTCTTTTGTAAAACCCCAAGGATCATCGTTCCCCAAAAGGGAATCCCCAGCCTTGGTTACGATATTTTACCGTTAATCCTCCACTCCTTGGGAATATGGTTTTGAGGATCACTGCAAAGACATTAGCGTAATTCATTGCACATCACAGGCAAGTCACACATTATTTATTACTCACACTACATCACTCCCCTCATCTAAAGCAATGGGGTGAACCACTCTGCTGGACTATCATAATTATACCAGTATCATCATTTTGTCTACATTGTGTCACGGTTTCCGTGACAGACAAACCACAAGGAACATGTTATCATCTTAACATTGTGCAAGGTAAACAAAGTATAAACAAAAAACAAGCCCTGATTCCCAAACGTAATTCAACACCTACATTGCAGTTTATTATGAAGAAATTACAATACCCCAATCGCGGTTTTAACTACCCTGACCTGATGTGTTGGCGAGTTGTTGTGACTAATTGCTCTGTGATATTATGGCCGCAACGTTTGGAAGCAAAACCTTGAGTGATGCTTCCGATGAAGGAGGAGTGATATGTTCAAAAAAATGGTGTACTCAATCGCGGTTATGTTATTGGTAATGATTTTTAGCATGATAAGTTCGGGCTGTGATTCTGGTGGAGATGAGAGTGAAGATGAACGGCCATCCGGTTATGTGACGGATCATGTTAGCAGCCTTGTAGGGCCCGTGGAAGAAGTCTGGGTTGTTCGCTATAATCATCCCAACACTGAATGGGATGAAGCTAGAGATATAGCGATAGACGCATTAGGGAACAGTTATATTTTAGGGATTGCAAACCAAGATCCTATTACGATCAAGTATGACAGCACAGGACAGAAAGTATGGATTGCCCAGCATGAATCAGACGGAACGCCTCTATGGATTGAGCACTTCTCTGATGGAGCCATTGCCTTGGATCAACATAGTGACATCTACGTCACGTTAGGGACCAGTGATGCAGAAGACGATAGTCTAGTATACACCACTATAAAGTACAATTCTGAAGGCAACGCGCTATGGACAGAGCAATATCAACGTTCTGTCCCGGACTACAGTTTGAGTAGCGACATAACTTTGGATAGTCATGACAATGTTTATATCACTGGGGAAAGCATGGCTGGGAGCAGTACCGCACAAGGATTTGACTATACCACACTTAAGTATGACAGCGAGGGCCAGCTACTATGGACCGCACATTACGAAACACTGGGAGAAGACCATGTTGGCGCCTTAGCGCTCACAATAGACAGATCAGGGAACATCTATGTCACAGGTCCCAGTGGAACGGTGAAGTACGATAACAACGGTATCGAGATTTGGACTCTTGACTGTGCCACTCCGGGCGATTGCCAGAACTCCGGTGAGTCGATCATCGTTGATGAACTTGATAACATCTATATTGCTGGTAAGCGTGGAACTTCGAAATACGATTCTTTGGGCAATCAACTGTGGTCAGATCACTTTGACCGTTGGGAGAGTGTATCCTTTCCGTTTCGGGAGATAGCTTTAGATAGATCGGGCAATTTGTATGTTAGCGGACCACTCAAGATGTCTGATGCCACAGACGAACGGCCAAGCTCTGTAACGATAAAATATGATACCAATGGAAATCGACTGTGGACAGTTTCGGAAGCAGGATACATAATTGTTGATGATTCAGGTGATCTCTATATTGCTACTGCTATTTATGGTGGCTATTTAACTAAGAAATATGATGGGGACGGAAACCAAATATGGGCTGCTGAACTCAGGGATAGACATTTTGAGTACAGTGGTGTTTCTGGGATAGCCCTCGATAAGCGTGGCAGTGTATTCGTCACTGGTACTGGGGGACACCACGATATGACCCAACATGATGAGCCCTGGTACGATATATTGACAGTTAAATACACTCAGGAATAGTATCACCTGAACTCATACTATACGCATTATTGGAATAGAGATACTTCGATATGGCGCTGCTGCTGGGATTTTTATCAAACAATTAAGGGGGACCATTGTGAAGATCAAATCAGTAATATTGGGGATGTTGCTATCCCTCTGTCTTGTCGTCACATCTATTCCTATACAGGGACAGCGATTGTTGACCTGGATTCTCTGGGTGCACTGCGAGATCTGTAACAACGC
>JABMQN010000042.1 GCA_013203045.1 Chloroflexota bacterium | reverse complement strand
TTGGTGGCCAGTGGTGCTGGTGGACCGGCAAGTGGGCTTGTCTTGGGAGGTGAGGTATGACTATGCAGTACAATCCCGATGTTAAAAAACTTAAACCTCCCGCTACTGGGGAAAATCAAGGATTCTGGGACGGGGTGAAAAACGGTAGTCTGGCATTCCAGCGGTGTAAGGAATGCAGCGCTTGGATTCATCCTCCAAGGCCTGCATGTCCTAGCTGCAGGTCGTTGGAAAAAGAATGGGTGCCTTCCAGTGGAAAGGGAACGATTCATAGTGTAGTCACATATCGCGAGTCACCTGATCCAGCGTTCAAGGTCCCGTATTCGGTGGTGCTAGTGGAACTGGAAGAGGGTGTCAAATTGATCAGCAACATGGCTGATATGAAACCAGAGGATATACAAATCGGAATGAGCGTAGAAGTAGTCTTTGAAGAAGTGCAAGAAGACATTACGCTTCCGAAATTCAGAAAGGTGGGATAGCAATGGACTTTTCTCTCAGCGAAGAACAACAACTATTGAAGAACTCAGCGAGGGATTTTCTAAACACAGAATGTCCCAAGCCTGTGGTGCGGGAGATAGAGGCTAGCGAGTCTGGCTATTCTCTCGATATCTGGAACAAGATGGCAGAACTGGGTTGGATGGGTTTGCCGTTACCGGAGGAGTATGGTGGAGCAGAATTTAGCTTGTTAGACCTAGCGATTCTCTTTGAAGAGATTGGCCGTGCGGCAATGCCGAGCCCTATGTTCAATAGTGTGGTTCAAGGAGCATTGACTGTCCTTGATTGGGGAACAGAGGAGCAAAAGAAATCGATCTTGCCTAAAGTGGCGAGCGGTGAAATAATTCTTACCTTTGCCTTGGCAGAACCTCAGGTCAATTACGATGCAAGGTTCGTTGCTACCGAAGCAACGCAGCAGGGTGACGGTTATTCGATTACAGGAACAAAACTATTCGTTCCCTATGCACACGTTTCAGATAAGATTCTCACAGTAGCGAGGACAAGTGGATACCCCGGTGATGAAATGGGATTGACCGTATTTATCGTTGATGCAAAGGCACTTGGTATCACAGTGACCCAGCTTGAAAATATAGCTGCCGACAAAATATCAGAGATTGTGCTGGATGGGGTTTCAGTCTCATCAAGTGATGTTTTGGGCAAAGTCGATGACGGTTTTGAGGTAGTCCAATCCACACTCATGAAGGCCGCAGCCATACGATGCGCTGAAATGGTAGGCGGGGCACAGGCCGAAATCGAGATCACTGCTGAGTATACAAAAACCAGGCACCAGTTCGATCGTCCTATCGGCACTTTTCAGGCTGTTCAGCACAAGCTGGCTGACATGTTCATTGATGTCAATGGCGCACGCTGGGTTACCTATCAGGCGATATGGCGTTTGACCGAAGGTCTACCGGCAGAGAAAGAACTGGCCATTGCTAAAGCCTTCACCGATATTGCCAGCCAACGGATAGCTCTTGGCGCTCAGCAGTTGCATGCCGGTATCGGATTCGATAGGGACTACGACATTCATTTCTATTATCGACGGCAGAAGGCCTTTGATTTGAGGCAGGGTACTACGGCTGTTCATCTCACGGCGCTTGCTGAGCATATATAATTAAGAAACTGATTTTTTAATTTCATGCATCATCATGTCCCCCAATCGGTACCGGTTGGGGGAATTTTTTAGAAGTGATGTGGCGATGATAAGCCCTGCTTCATTTAGTACTGCCCTTCAGAATTTGCTATAATTGTCCGGGCCTAAAATCCAAATACCGATATTATTTTCGGAAGAAAACTTGAGGAGGTGAACGATGGATTTTGAATTACCCGAAGATTTAAAAATGCTACGAAATATGGTACGTGAGTTTGCAGAGGAACAGATCGCTCCCAACGCGGATGAATGGGACGAAAAACACTATGTCCCTTATGAAGAAGTAATCAAACCTATGGCCGAATTGGGACTGTTTGGCACCGTTCTCCCCGAGGAGTATGGGGGCAATGACATGGGCTGGTTGGCAGCCATGATTATTACGGAAGAAATCGCTAGAGCCTCCAGTGCTTTACGAGTCCAGATCAACATGGAGACTCTCGGCTGTGCTTTCACCATTTTCCGTTATGGCTCAGATGAACTCAAACAGAAAGGTTATATCCAGAAACTGGTCTCTGCCGAATATATGGGCTGTTTTGGTATCACTGAACCGGAGGCGGGCACCGATGTAATGGCCATAAAAACGACTGCCGTAGATAAAGGCGATCACTGGCTGCTCAACGGCTCAAAAACATGGATATCTAACGCCAACATTGCCGATGTTATGATCTGCTATGCGTATACCGATAAAGAAGCCAGAGGCAGAGGTCTATCAGCCTTTGTGATAGAGCCCAAGAATCATCCCGGCATCTCAACCAGTGATCTTGACAAGATGGGCACTCGCTCCACACCAACGGGTGAAGTATTCTTGGAGGACGTAAAAATCCCCAAAGAGAATATCCTGGGTAAACCCGGCGACGGTGCAAAAATCGTTTTCAGTTCGCTCAATCAGACGCGCCTTTCTGCTGCTGCTGGTGGTATTGGTGTCGCACAGGCTGCCCTCGATTCGACTATTGCCTACTGCAAAGAACGCAAGCAGTTCGGCCAGTTAATCGGTGAGTTCCAAATGAACCAGGACCTTATTGCGCAGGTTGCCTGTGAGTTAGAAGCGGCTCGCTACATGGTCTACAAGGCTGCGATAGAGAAGGATCAGGGGAATTTGGGAAATACCTACGAGGTCGCTATTGCCAAATACCTTTCCGGGGAAATAGCTATGAAAGCTACTCGCACAGCAATGAAGATTCTTGGTGCCTATGGGTATTCCACGGAGTATCCCGTTGCGCGGTACTATCGAGATGCACCCCTTTACGAGATTGTTGAAGGATCGTCTAACACTTGCAAGAGAATAGTGGCTATGGATATACTCGATATTCGGAAAGCCAATAGATAGTTTGATTTTTTATTTTGGGGGTTATCCTGTATTTTTTAGCTTCACGGCCGTTTTATGGTTTGCGTGTTTCTCCGCTTGTGGAAAGTGTATTGTGTGGAATATAATGACGTAACCTTGACTACACTTGAGACGGGTAATATAAAACTTGCAAGGTTGGGGATTGGCCCAATCGAATTGGATACCACGGAACCATGACGATGTTACACAAGAGTGAAGATCAAGACGGAGTGCCAAGCGCACAGGGTCGTTCTTTGAAGAGAAAGATTGCTCGGCTTAAAACGATCTGGCTCTTTTTAAGCCCGTACAAGATCTGGTTACTGCTGTTAGTGGGATTTGCTCTTGTTATCGGAATACTGGAGATGTTGCTTATAGGTGTATTTTATCCTCTACTTAGAGATGGATTAGGGCAAGAACCTGCAGATGCAGGATTTGTTATCGCTTTCATATATGATTTAGTAGATGTGATACCGATAGATGATATTCTATCTGCAACAAGTGTTCTCCTTATGGGACTAGCGGTTTGTATTTTCATATCAAGACTGGCATATATAAATCTTTCCATAAGGATCACAGCAAGAGTAATTATCAACAATAAGAAAAGGGTGTTTGATCGATACACTGGATCGGATTATCAATTCTTCATAGACAATAGGCAAGGTGACTTAATATACAAGGCCTCACAGGCACCTGATTTCATTGCTCATACAATAAACGCCCTGACAAAAGTTTTCGTGGAAGTGATTCTTTCTGTTTCTGTGTTCCTTCTTCTAGTATCAACCTCATGGAAAGGAACAATCGTTATTGTCATCAGTGGATTAGCCTATTTCCTCTTAATCCGATACCTGAGTGTTAAGGTGTCTTATGTAGCTGGGCGCGGAATGCGCCTGGCCAGTCAAGATGAAAACGTGGTTTTAAATGAGTACATCACCGGTATAAAGCAAATAAGCGTATCCGGAGCGTTTCATCGATGGAAATCCAAATTTGATAAAGCTGTCACAATGAGGTGGCAGCTCTGGATAAAGCAGTCTTTCTGGATGCAACTGCCTCCACGCATACTTGAAATGGTATTCTTCTTGTCTGTGGGGGGCATGGTTCTTATCCTGAGCATCCAGTATTCAGACGATAAACTTCAGTCCATAGTACCAATGTTGGGTATCTTCGTACTGGCAGTCTTTAGACTATTGCCCAAAGTCCAAGTCATTGGGCTCCAGTGGATGCAAGTAACTAATGCCCTTCCCAATATCGAGGCAGTAAGTGATCTTCTCAAGGATAAGACGTACAACGAGATAGTAAACGGTGATAAACAATTTGAGGGGCTAAGATCGAGGATAGAGTTCCACAATGTCGGGTTTTCCCATAAGACTAGAGAATCTACAATAAGAGAGGTTTCGCTAAGAATTGATAAGGATAAGATGACTGCATTAGTTGGTCCATCCGGATCAGGTAAATCCACACTTATTGACTTGCTGCTACGATTATACGATGTGGATAGCGGTAGAATATCTATAGATGGTGAAGATATTAGAGAGTATGATATATCTTCGGTTCTAGCAAGAGCCGGGTTTGTGGGGCAGGAGACTTTTATCTACAATGCATCGGTGAAAGACAATATAGCATTTGGTGACGAGTATGACATATCCGAAGTGATTGAAGCAGCTAAACTTGCCAATGCAGATGAGTTTATTCAGCGACTGCCGGAAGGTTATGATACAGTGATAGGCGATCGTGGTATGAGATTATCCGGCGGGGAAAAGCAGCGTATTTCAATTGCCAGAGCTATGATACGGAAGCCACAGATATTAATACTAGATGAGGCTACAAGTGCGTTAGATAACGTTTCAGAAAGAATTGTCCAAGAAGCGATTGATAAGGTTTCTCAGGATTGTACTGCACTAGTAATCGCTCATAGATTATCAACGATCAAGAACGTGGATATGATATATGTTTTGGATGAAGGGCGGATTGTGGAAAGTGGAACTCACGATGAACTAGTCAGTAAAAATGGGAAATATTGGGAGCTTTACAGGAGCGCTCAGGAGGAATAGCGCGACGACAATTCTAGGATCGATAAGCTGAACCTCGGAATGATTGACAGAGGTATCTTTCAAAACTTTCGTTTGCACTGATGTTATAGAGGATCACCAAGAAAGCATCATGAAGAACAGTAATCTAGTATATGTTATTGCTGAAGTGGGCATCAATCACTGTGGAAAGCTAGATCGCGCACGCGAGCTTATTGATGTAGCAGTGGATGCAGGAGCGGATGCAGTCAAGTTTCAGACGTTCAAAACGGAAAAACTGGTACGACGTAATACACCAAAGATGCCCTACCAAGTCGCGAGTGATATGGATCACCAAAGTCAATTTGATATGTTGAAAATGGTTGAACTCAATAGAGATCAGCATGTTGAGTTGATCGAGTATTGTAGGGGGAAAAGGATAGATTTCATTTCGACCCCGTATGATAAGGAAAGTGCCAGTCTTTTAGCTGAACTTGGGGTGAATGCTATCATCAAAGCAAGCAAGACCCACGGAGTCCCGACGTTGTTTCTCCAAGCAACATGGGATACGTATTCCAATAGGGGAAGATTCCCCTTTAAGCCAGATTATATGGGTGTATGGGGGGTTCCAGTCTGCCTTCTGGGCTGAAAAAATACAGAGAATTCATAAGTCTCGAGTTTTCATGTTGGGAACAACTTTTGCGGAGGCTATGAAGCAGATGGACCGGAGTGAAAATGAAGAAAATATTAGGCGAGAGCTTGCCTCTAGATAAGAAAGTCATCCTTTTTGCGGGTTCCGCAAGAGGAGGGAACGAGGTCAGTAAGTTACTAATGCTTGAAGAATCCATCGAAAATGGTATATTACGTGATTGCTGCGTATTTTATCGACCACATCCGTTTCGCTTGGCAGTAGTAACAGAACCAAATTTTTTTCATCAAGACTTCAAACACGTGATCTTAGATCCGACTCTGAAGGAAAGGTTCCATCACTTTTGGACAGATGACGGTATCAAACCTTTTCCGCGAAAGACTACCAAATTCCCTCGTGATTTTCGCCATACTTACAAGGTTTTTTCAATTTCATCGGTTATGGTGGCTACAATTACTACCTATATGGTCGAAGCTATGTGGTTCGGGCTCACTTGTGTTGAAATCGGATATGTGGGCACTGCCAACAAACAGTTTAATATTCGCTATGATATAGCGAGTTCTGCGGCACTCCAATGTCTGCCATCGTCGTTCGCCTGTATGCATCCTGACCAGTTGGTTGATACGATCAATGATGCATTACGATTCGGCGAATCACAACAGAATATAGAAGTTAGTCGGAAGTATTTAGCCAACCTTGTATATGATGATGATATGCCTTTTGGAGAACGAATTATGAATGTGGTGGATACTATATTATATCACCGGAAAGATGGAACCTATCATTTTTTGAATAACCCTATAATTGATGTAGATAAACAGGAGAACGTAGTAGTAGAACAATGACTCAAAACATACGTCTATTGACCTTGCAGTACTGTTACTGGGAAACCGAAACTATCCTACGGTCGGAAGCTCAAATGGAGATGAACTAATGAAGGATTTCTATAAAGACAAGCAAATTCTAATCACAGGTGGCGCAGGGCATATTGGCCAGTTGCTTTCAGATAGACTCCTGGAATTCAATCCTGAGGTTGTCAGACTCCTTGATACTCATGAAAACGGCCTTTTTAATTTGCGCCAGAAGTATCAGGGAATAGCCGGGGAGAAAGTTCGCTTCTTGCTGGGAGATATCCGTGATCTAAACAGGTTACGCTATGCGTTTAATGGCATTGACATTGTGTTTCATGCAGCAGCCTATAAGCATGTGGTTGAGTGTGAATACAACCCGATAGATGCTGTGGAGACCAACATTAACGGCACATCCAATGTTATCCGGGCAGCTCTCGAGAATAATGTACAGAAGGTCATCTTCACCAGTTCGGACAAAGCTGCAAACCCCTCTAACTCCATGGGGGCAACTAAATTACTCGCGGAGAAATTGATGATCGCAGCAAATAGCTATAGGGGTACACACGGTACAATATTCGCATGCTGCAGATTCGGGAATGTGGTACGCTCCAGCGGTTCCGTTGTCCCGTTATTCGAAGAGCAAATAAAGCAAGGTAAAGGTATAACCATAACAGATCCTGATATGACCCGGTTTCTTGTCTCAAACGACAAAGCCATTGAACTGGTTTTGAGATCAGGGATACTGGCTAACGGGGGGGAAGTGTTCATCTTCAAAATGCCATCAATAAAGATAGATATTTTGGCAGACGCAATGATGCAAAAATATGGAACGGTTCCAAAAAAGATAATCGGCAAAAAAGCCGGTGAGAAGATGTACGAAGAGCTCATGACTGAAGAAGAAAAGTTGAGGGCATTTGAAAACGAAGAAATGTACGTCATATCTCCTACGACAACAGATATCAATCATGTTAGTTATGAAGGATTTACCAAGATAGATAAGATCAGTAATTCCCGCGATGCAGAACATCTGGATAAAGATGAAATATTGAGGTTGATTGAATGAAGGTTCTGGTTACAGGCGGCGCCGGTTTCATAGGACGCTGGGTTGTCAAGAAACTGCTTGATAGCAGCGCAAACGTATGGGTGCTGGATGATCTTTCGAATGGCAAACAGAGCAATATCGAGGAATTCACTGAGCAAGATAGCTATCATGGCCTTACGATAGGTGATGTCTCTGACCCCAAATGTGTGGAGCAGTTGTTTGGAAATTCCTATGACATATGCATCCATGCAGCTGCACAGATCAATGTTCAGGAAAGTCTGGATAATCCTGATAAATCATTCATTGTCAACGTGGTCGGTACTCACAATATCCTTAGTTGTGCGCTCAAATCCAGGACCAAGGTGGTGCTGATTGGCACCTGCATGGTGTATGATATAGCCTCATCCGACGGAATATCGGAACTCTCACCCGTCAAGCCCGCATCACCGTATGCAGGCTCTAAATTAGCCGCAGAAGATATGGCACTGTCTTACTATCACGGACTCGGATTGCCAGTCGCCATTCTAAGGCCATTTAATACTTACGGACCTTTTCAGAAGACAAATATGGAAGGTGGGGTCGTATCCATTTTTGCGCAAAACCATATCGCCGGGGAAAATTTGAGAATATTTGGTGATGGCACACAAACCAGAGACCTGCTTTATGTGGAGGATTGCGCCGACTTTATTGTTGCGGCAGCATTTTCTGATAGAGCTACAGGAGAAATAATTAATGCAGCAACCGGCAAAGATATCTCAATCAATGCTCTGGCATTGCTGATCTGCAAAGACGCTAATCGAATAGAGCACGTTAAACACCACCACCCTCAAAGTGAGATTCAGAAACTAGCAGGTAGCTTTTCCAAAGCACAAAAGCTTTTGGGATGGAAACCAAAAACTTCGCTGGAAGAAGGTATTGCCAAAACTGATCAATGGATAAAAACAGATTACTCATAACCGGTGGCAGTGGGCTATTGGGAAGCAATATTGCACGGGAAGCCGTACGTGATTTCGCGGTACACGCTACCTATAAGAATCACGAATCGCAGATTCCAGAGTGTCGTTTCATGCAAATGGATATACTGGATCGAAAGGGGGTCTTTTCCACGATCAAATCGCTCAGGCCCAATTTGGTTATTCATACGGCAGGGTTGGTAAACGTCGATTATTGCGAACAACATCCCAGTGAAGCGTGGGAAGATAACGTAAATGGCACAGAAAACGTCGCAGAGGCATGCCAAGAAGTTGATGCTAAGATGATTTATATCTCCACCAACGCTGTCTTCGACGGAATGCAAGGAATGTATTGCGAAGAAGACCGTCCTCATGCGCTCAGTGTATATGCCAAGACCAAACTGGAAGGGGAAAGGAGAGTTCAACATTGGCTACCCGAGAGTATAATCGTGAGGACCGCTTTCTATGGTTGGAGCTTGCATAACAGGAGGACCTTGGCTGAATGGGTTCTGAACAGCTTGAGAGATGGGACGGAAATCAAGATGTTTACCGATGCCTATTTCTCTCCGGTGCTAGTCAATAATCTGGCTGAGGCACTACTAGAGATGTATCGCCGGGGACTGACCGGTACCTATCACGTAGACGGTAGTGAAAGGTGCAATAAATATGAGTTTGGCTTGGCCATCGCCCGGTGTTTCGGATTGGATGAAGGCAACATTGAGCCTTCCTTGGTCTCTGAATCCAAGCTCTTGGTTCCCAGGCCAAAGGACATTTCACTTGACATTAGCAAAATATCGAAAGCGATAAGCACCAAAATGCTTGGAGTAGAAGAAGGTATAACTTGGTTCAAGTCACTAGAGGCCGTGCTAAGGAAAGAGGAGATATACCTATCAACCTACGGAAAAAACACAAAACAGAATCTTATCCCATATGGACACCAATGGATTGAGGATAGTGAAATAGCTGACGTGGCAAAAGTGCTAAAAACTGATTGGATAACTCAAGGACCAAAGGTCGATGAATTTGAGTCAAGAGTGGCGCATTATTGTGGTGCAAAATACGCAGTTGCTGTCTCCAGCGGTACGGCAGCATTGCATGCAGCATGTGTTGTTGCTGGGATATCTGAAGGTGATGAAGCGATCACATCACCAATCACGTTTGCGGCCACTGCAAATGCAGTAGCTTATTGTGGTGGGAGACCTGTATTCGCTGATATTCGGGAGGATACGCTTAACATCGATCCCGCAGAGATTCGAAATAGGATTTCTCCTAGAACCAAAGCTATCCTTCCCGTAGATTTCGCCGGTCATCCCGCTGATCTGGATGAGATCGGAGCAATTGCCCGAGAATTTGGTCTGATTGTTATCGAAGACGCTGCCCATGCTTTAGGGGCAGAATATAAAGGGAAAAGGATTGGTGGTCTATCGGATATGACGATTCTTAGCTTTCATCCGGTGAAGCACATCACCACCGGTGAGGGCGGTATGATCCTGACGGATAATCCAGAGTTTTACGAAAAACTCAGGTCTTTCAGACATCATGGCATTGTAAGGGATATTCCCCATAAGGATTCCTGGTATTATGAAATACGTGATTTGGGTTATAACTATCGTTTAACCGATTTCCAATGCGCCTTGGGAATCGGTCAAATCAACAAGCTGGACAGTTTCGTGCAGAGAAGACGGGAAATAGTGAAAATGTATAACGATGCATTTTCAAAAATACAAGAGATTGTAACTCCATTTGAATCAGAAACCGTGAAGTCATCGTATCACCTGTATATAATCCGCTTGTGTCTGGAGAAACTGACAGTCGATAGAAAAGAGATTTTTAAAGCGCTTCAATCAGACAATATAGGTGTCAATGTGCACTATATCCCTGTTCATCTTCATCCCTATTATCGAACGCATTTCGGATATAAAGAAGGCGACTATCCGAAGGCAGAACAGTACTATGAACACACGATCACACTCCCCATCTTTCCCAAAATGAGCGATGATGATGTTCGCTTTGTGATCCGATCTGTTGAGAAAAACATTGCTCGTTACTCTTGAAACGATTGCACTTATTTAATTAACAAAGAGATGTGAGATGGAAACGAAAAATAGACGATTAACGAAATCCATAAAGTATCTGGAACGAGCAAAAAAAATTATCCCTGCCGGGACTCAAACCTTTAGTAAGGGGCCGACTCAATATGTTCAAGGGATTGCCCCGATATACCTGCAAAAGGGCAAGGGAAGTCATATATTTGATGTTGATGGAAACGAGTATATCGATTATCCCATGGCGTTGGGACCTATAACGCTAGGATATTGTTATCCCGCTGTGGACAAGGCCATTATTGCTCAATTACAGGATGGCATCACGTTTTCTTTGATGCATCCTCTTGAAATCGACCTGGCAGAACTTCTTATTGACACGA
Source organism: Chloroflexota bacterium (assembly GCA_013203045.1). Classification (GTDB taxonomy): domain Bacteria; phylum Chloroflexota; class Dehalococcoidia; order SZUA-161; family SpSt-899; genus JABMQN01. The sequence continues at coordinate 4,203 of JABMQN010000042.1, read as the reverse complement.
TCCCATGCGCAGAAATGGTTCGGTTTGGAAAGAATGGTTCTGATGTTACTTCAGGCGCAGTACGATTGGCACGGGCATACACGAACAGGGACAAGATTGCCTGTTGTGGGTATCATGGCTGGCACGATTGGTATGTCGGTACAACCTCCAGAAACCGGGGAGTGCCTCAGGTAACCCGGGAGCTTACGCTAACATTCCAATACAATAACATCGAAAGTCTGCACCGATTATTTACTGATAATAAGGACCAAATTGCGTGCGTTATCATGGAGCCAATATCGGTTACCGAACCTTCGGAAGATTTTCTAGCAGAGGTTAAGGAGTTAACGCATCGGAACGGATCGATTCTCATATTCGATGAAATCGTAACCGGGTTTCGTTTGGCTTTGGGAGGGGCTCAGGAATACTATGGTATAATCCCGGATTTGTCAACGGCAGGCAAGGGGATGGCGAACGGGATGCCCATATCCGCCCTGGCAGGAAAAGAAGAAGTGATGCGCCATCTGGGCGAGCTGTTCTTTTCCTTTACATTTGGGGGAGAGGTTCTCTCATTGGCTGCAGCCATCGCTACGATCAAAGAGATGGATCAGAAACAAGTGAGTCGTCATTTCTGGCACCAGGGCAAGAAACTGAAAAATGGGTACAATGCGCTAGCCCAGGAATTCGGCCTCTCTGACCGGACTTTCTGTGAAGGGCTCGATGCTCATGCCGCTATTCGTTTCAGGGATTCGGATGGTAAAGATTCGCTAGAGATGAAAAGCTTGTTTCAACAGGAAACTATTAAAAGAGGTATTCTGTTTAACGGTATTCACAATTTCTGTTACTCTCATAGTGATGATGATATCCAAGTCACTCTGGATGCTTATCGAGACGCAATGGTAATACTCAAAAAGGCGATTGAGGAGAATGCCCTTGAGGAATATCTGGAAGGGACCGCGGTTCAGCCTGTCTTTCGCCCCTTATAAATAGATCAAGGTTAAATCTATATGCATTTGCAAGGAATAGCAATAGAAAACAAGATCGTCGGTATTGGAGAGCCATGTTTCATCATTGCGGAAGCCGGCTCCAACCATGACGGAAATATCAATCAGGCCAAAGAACTGATCGACATTGCGGCGAATTCTGGTGCTGATGCGGTGAAATTCCAACTCTTTCGCGCAGATGAAATGGCGGCAAAAACCAGTGATCCAATCGCTAATATCGATATTTCAGGATGCAAAACCCTCCACGAGTTATACAAGAGTATGGAAATACCAGCGCAGTGGGTGGAGGACCTTTTCAACCATGCCACAAGAAAAGGTATTCTATTTCTATGCACCCCCTTCCATGAGCAAGCTGTAGACCATTTGGATGACATGGGGATTGGCGCATTCAAGGTCGCCTCCTTCGAGTTGGTTCATCTCCCCCTCATTAGGCATATTGCTCGCAAAGGAAAACCGGTTATCCTTTCCACGGGAATGGCGAACTTGAGCGAGATAGAGGATGCCATAGCTGCAATCGTTGGTGAAGGAAATGTGCAGATCATCCTTCTGCATTGTGGAAGCGGATATCCTCACAATATTCAAGATGTCCATTTGGCTGCTATTGACACAATCAGGCAAGCTTTTGGTTATCCGGTTGGGTATTCAGATCATACACTTGGCATCACGGTTCCCATTGCTGCCGTAGCCCGGGGTGCCAATGTGATTGAAAAACACTTCACCATTCGTCGAGATTTACCCGGTCCGGATCATTTCTTCGCTCTGGAGCCTGCGGAATTGAAAGCGATGGTGACGGCAATACGAGATACGGAAAAGGCGATTGGTCGACCTTATAAAATGGTTACCGAAAGCGAAAAGCTTCGCCACAAACGCGGACGGAGAAGCATTTTTGCCCGAGTCGATATTCCCAAGGGAACCTGTATTACTGCTGAAATGCTGGCAATTTTACGCCCTGGGATTGGCCTTATGCCAAAGCACCTCGATTTGATCGTTGGGAGAAGTGCTCAAGTGGATATTAAATCTGGCGAGCCGATCACTTGGGACGGAATTTAGTTCAATATCATGAGCAACAGGAACCGTGCAACCATCATGCTCAATGTCAAGTGCGATTCCTCTATTGGAACCGGACATTTCTTTCGCACGCTACAGGTGGCTAGGCAGCTCAACGAACGATTCCCCATAATCTTCTGTCTTGATCCCAATAGCTACTTGGAGGGGATACTGGAACTGGAGCACATCGCGTATTCCACCGAGGCAGATATCGTTTCGGTCGGCAAACGAGAAAACATTTCACTTTTCTTTTTCGACGGGCTTAGTAACGATGAGGGACTATTTGAAAGGTTGAAAGGGAACATTCCTGACGTAAAAATTGTTGCGATGGGCTATTTCAACTATGACAATCCTTATGTTGACGTCATCATCAATTTGATAAACCACCATCCACATTTAATACGGCCTACTGCCAATCACATCGTGTATTGCGAGAGTTTGGATTATGCAATCGTTAGACATGAATTCGAACACCTGCTGAGGAAGGAGCGAACCATACATTCACAGGTGAGGGAAATATTGGTGACCTTTGGTGGCAAAGATGCTAGCGGCAGTACCGCGACGACACTCTCATTACTAAAACATCTCAAAACAGAAAGGCTGAAACTGGACATCATCCTTGGCACCTTTTTTGATAGCAGGAAGGCTATTGAAAATATAATCACGAATATGTCTTGTGACGCTTATATACATGAAAGTGTGCCGAACATTGAAGATTATATGTTTCCCGCTGATTTAGCTTTCTGCGGAGCAGGGGTTACACTAATAGAGTTGCTATCGATTGGAACACCGACCATCGTTATCCCTCAGAACAAACGCGAAAGACGATTCGCTGAGAAGCTTGAAAAGGAGGGATCTATTGTTCTAATAAACAATCCCTCAATTTCGGAAAATGCGATGAATCTTATTGAGGAAGTGTTCAAATCTCATCAAAAGCGAAATGAGATGAGCAAAGCAGGAAAGATGTTGTTTGATGGCAAGGGCGCTGAGAGGGCCTGCAGAGTAATAGAACAGGCTCTTGAAATGCCTGTGATTTAGTATTTACGGAATCTCTAAATAAGTGATGATTTTGGGAGTTTGGGGCCGTATCCGCTAAACAAAAATGAAAGTGGGATGGCCCCTAGATTCAAAGAATTCCCTCTCTTTCCCCCTTTGAAGAAGGAGGATTCGGGGGTTAGGGGGTCGATCAGAGGTTCCTTATGTAATATAGATGTAGTATTTGTGCTGTAAGTTAAATTACATCTATCGAAGAAAGGACAATAGTACAATGAAATACTGTCAATCATGTGTATCTCCTGAATCAAATCCGGGACTTCATTTCGATGAAAATGGGATATGCAATGTCTGTAGCAACTACAAAATAAAACCTGTGGTTGATTGGGCACAAAGAATGGAGCAACTGAAAAGAATCGCATCCTGGGCCAAACAGAACAGCAATGGGACTTACGACTGTGTTATTGGTGTCAGTGGAGGGAAGGACAGTACCAAACAAGCCTTATTTGCCAGAGATGAGCTGGGATTGAACTGTTTGCTGGTGAACAACCCGCCGGACATCATTACCGAAGTCGGGGAGCACAATATTCAGAATCTTTGCGCTCATGGCTTTGACCTCATCAAATACTATGCTAATCCAGCGGTTTACAAACGAATTGTGAAAAGAGCCCTGGTGGAATATGGCAATCCTCAAAAGCCATCAGAGTATACTATCGCCGCTATTCCATTGCGAGTGGCAATCAACTTCGGAATTCCTTTGGTTATACATGGGGAGAACTCTGCACTGGAGATGGGGGAACCGGAGAGATTCACCACGAAGAATGACTTCGGTGGGAGCGCTCTCGGTTTCGCCAACAGCAACACAGTTCGGGGCGGGCATGCTGAGGACTGGTTTGATGGCGATATTGGCGCCGGTGACCTTCTTCCTTATCAGTATCCGTCCGAAGAAGAAATCAAGCGTTCAGGTATTCAAGCAATATATCTGGGTTATTATTTGAAAGAGTTCAACACTTTCAACAACGCGAAATTCTCTATTGCTCACGGGCTGCACATCAGAACAGAAAGCCTGTATGATTTGGGTAGGTATCATCGATATTCGGCTTTGGATGCAGATATCAATACCATCAATGGTCAGATAAAGCACATCAAATTCGGGTACGGTTCTGCTACCGATAAGGCC
>JABMQN010000041.1 GCA_013203045.1 Chloroflexota bacterium | reverse complement strand
TAATATCGCCGCGGGCCGCTAGCTCAATCGGCAGAGCAACTGACTCTTAATCAGTAGGTTACAGGTTCGATTCCTGTGCGGCCTACCAACTATTAAATACCACGCATCTGTTTCTTATGGGCTAAAAATAACATTCATTCATTATCACCAGAAATTTCAGTTTTAAAAACTATCAGCGCTGAAGACTACAATGCACACTTGACATGTTGGCTTGAAGAGTGTACATTTCTTCCAAGCCAGACAGTTTACCCAAATCAATAACCCCATCATCAGAGCCAGCGAACAGTCGTTTATTGAACAGGTGACGAATTACATGAAAGTAGCCTATATTATTCCGGTATACAAAAACCCGAATCAAGTTAAGCGTCTGATTGATGTACTAAGATACCCCGATTCCTCATTCTATATTCATATCGATCGTAAAGTAGACCCACAGCCCTTCTTTACCCTAATACCTGATGAACAGACCAAAGACATCCACTTTGTACGTAATAGGGCCGAAGTGAATTGGGGTGGTTTTGGTCTCACTCAGGCCACACTCAATTCACTGCAAGAAATTCGTCAAAGTACACCAGAGAATGATCTAGATTATTTGTTTCTGTTGACCGCCCAGGATTATCCCTTGAAAAGCAACGCAGAAATCCATTCCTTCCTTGAGGAGAACAAAGGTAATGAATTCATCAGTTATGCCAAAATGCCCACTCCTTTCTGGACTCCTGCCGGAGGAATATGGCGCGTAGAAAGATATCATTTTGACGGAGTGAGATATGGCCGCTTCCTAAGAAACCTAGCCCATTGGTTCCTGCCAAAACGAAAACCCCCAATGGGATTAACGGCATATGGAGGTTCAACCTGGTGGTGCCTAACCTATGAGTGTGTGAAATATGTACTTGATTTCATTGATAAGAACCCCAAATTCGTGAGGTTCTATAAGCGCGTGCACATTCCTGATGAAATGTTTTTTTCAACAATTATTATGAACTCACCATTTGCTGACAATGCCGTAAGTGAGATAACTAGCCAATATCTGGAAGATGATATCCGATATCTTCGTTGGACAGGAGCTCATCCTGATGTACTCACCAAGGATGATCTCAATACACTTTTAGAATCTGATAAACTTTTTGCTCGCAAATTCGATCCTTCTATTGATAGTACCATATTGGATTTGATAGATGAGATAAGGAATAGAGCAACCTAATTCGGATATATGTTGTTTTTTTCTCTCTTGTTTTTACGATCCGCTATCCCTATTCAAATTCAGACTCCAGCCCACTAACTCAAACTATCATGTTCTTGATGCATCCCCTTGCAACCTCAACTTACTCTTATCCGTGAAGAAAAAATACAGGAAAGCCCTCTTGACAGATACGAGACGTGATTGTCATGATAGGTGAATAATACGCATAAGCTAGGAGACAATATGATAGGCAAACTAGCATGGTTGATAAAGAGGGCCAAAAATATTAAAGAATCAGAAAAAGGTCTTCTGTCTTTACCAAGGCGAATTTTGTCATACATACTCCTGCCCGTCTTCTGGCGAAAGACCCTCTATCTCTATGAACATGCAATAGAAAATAGGAATGGTTTATGTGAAGATGATTATAGACCAGCCATTGACGCTTTTGTGTTCAAAATTGTTACTTCCCACAACGAAGCTGAAAAGCTGGAAGCTGAAGGATTCATGTTTCGCTCATATCCAACTTTCGATAACACAAAACTTAAATACTATTGGAAGCTATTAGACGAAGGAGCAATTGCCTTCTGTGGTTTTTACGAGAAAGACCTCGCCACAATACAATGGATCCTCCCCAATCAAGAAGCCATACATAGGATTAGCCCCTACCGTCAGAAAGTAAATTTCTCAGCCGGAGAAACGTACACTCAAGGAAGCTGGAGTAATATCAAATATCGAGGTACCAGACTGCATAAATACAACGTGCTCTTTAATCGCGATCCCTACTTGCTGGATAAAGGGATAAAAATAGTCCGAAATACAGTCTGGGATCAGAACAAAGCGCGCCATCGTTCTCTCGTTTCAGTCGGTGCGAAGATATATGCGAAAGCCCACTTGACAAAGGTTTTGTGGTGGAAATTCTGGGAGAGAGAAATCACTCTAAGCTCCGCTGAACAACAAAAGTTGAACCCTCCTATATAACCTCGCGGCAAAATACCGTCTTTGCTAAAACACGGTTTTCTTATCTTTGGTTTGCTCAAACGCTCCTGCAATCCCTCTCATCATCCAGCACCACGCAGACTCTGGTATAATCAAAAAGGTAGCTAGTATCAATTAAGGGCTCCCTATTTTGTCTTTTTGCGATTGAGTTTGATGAGGAGTTATAGATGAGGTTTAAGTTAATCCTTGGATTATTACTACTACTTATCATCGCACCACTAATTAGCGGCTGCGTTTGGAACAACGATAAATATACTGTTCGCGTATCTGGCACAGATGGACTTGAGTTTATAGGTGAGTACGGTGGTACTATGATTGGTGGGAGCCAGCCTGGGGATGGGAGAGACTGGAAGAAAATCGAGGATACCGTACCTGTTGAATATACTCTCATTGGAGATGTAGTATGGTGCTCTGTTGAGAAAAAAACAGAAGTTGGGACTCTACGGGTCGAGATATTTTTAGATAACGAGTTAGTCGCCAGCGATGAGACTTCAGCGCCATATGGAACGATCTCAGTAGACGCTCACTAACACCACAGGCTATCCGCTTTGCGTCCGTGCTTGATAATACCCTATTGGCATACCCCTCATTTTGCATTCTCCTCGCTGCTGATGAACCACTTGACACAAATCCATATAAAGGTCTTTTTGTTATCACAAGTGGTACACATAAAATATAGGAATTTAGTCCCAATACATAAGTAATGAAGCTGAATAGGCGATTACGACAATACTAGGAAATAAGTAATGGGGAGCCGTTTTTGAAGCTAAATGGCAATGCAAGCGCACTTGCAAAATCAATTCACAACATACTATAATACAACCCCAGACCAGATCACAGGGTTGAGATTTGAACCTGTCATCGATCTGGAAGGAGCTATTTACCGTGGAAAATCTGATGAGGTGTATAGCATATGACTAGCTCGATATTAAAAGGGTTTTTAACCATCCCGAGACTTATCCTATGGCCAATTGACAAACTCATGACCTTCTTTCATTGTCTATTACTGCGTGCCACTTCCGGGAAACTGGCGATAGTCTATAATCCTGCTTACAATGCATTCTGGCTTCCTATTAATCTATACTTGAGAGGAACCAGTTTCGTCTATAGAGAACTGTTTACACCTCGTCCAATACTGGTTCTCATCACAGTTCCGCTAATCTTGGTATTCGATATCTTTCGTGTGATATTGCCAAACCCGGACCAATCCGATAAGGAGAAAAAAGCGCGAATACTGGAATCTTGGCCATACTCCATTGATGAGGTTAAAAACAGGCCTATCAAATATGGTAATCTGCTCACCGGTAACCACTGCCCTCAGTGTCGCAAACCGGTTGCAGATCATTGGGAAGTATGTCAATACTGCGGGGAAAAACTTGAAGGATGTCCTCATTGCCTAAAGCTCATCTCCACAAGCGCCACACAGTGCTCGCAC
>JABMQN010000003.1 GCA_013203045.1 Chloroflexota bacterium | reverse complement strand
GTCTTTTTACTATGTAAGAGAAGCGTCTTTTTTTATAGCGTAGGGAAATGGTCTTTTATAGCGCAAGAACACGGAGCCTTTTTATAATGGCAGAACAGATGGATGTTCACTCCCGACAACCCGCTCTATACGATACCACTTTGAGGCAAGGTCAGGAGCCTATCCTTACGTCTCGCTAATCCGGGTTCAGTAAAGACGAGATAAACCATCAAGTATGGTTTTTATACCATGCTATCATCACTGGTCTGTTCGTTCAATTCATCAACGCGATCTTGCGCCATCGCTGCAAGGTCGGGATCATCAGACAACTCGATTACCTTTTCGAAATCATAGAGAGCTTTTACACTGTGCCCCAAGACCAAATGAAGCGAACCTCGATTGGAATGAGCTAGTGGATAATTCGCGTTGCCGATGATCGCAGCATCGTATTCATCAATTGCTTCGTCATACTTCCCCTCCGCCTCATAACGTACCGCTCTTGTAAAGTGCTCCTCCGGTGTTCCAGAAGGAACCTCGTCAGCAGTTCCTTTGAGCTTTTCGCTATACCCTTTTCTCAAGGTGAGTCCATCAACAGCTTCTCCGTTGGTGTAGTACTCTTCTCGCCGCTGAACTGGAGTAGCTATCCGGCCTTCAGTGCCTTCCTCGTCACCTCTCCTGCGAAACAGCATATTCCAAACCGAGAACGGCGTAGTAACACCGATGATCAATCCAGGCAAGGCTCCAAAAAGACTGATGAAAACACCTTCTTCAATCATCACTTTCGCTCCATCTGGATAATAGTATTCCTCCAAACCCGCCTTATTATCCGTAACATCAGTAAAATACAAAGTAGCACCCGCAATAACCAGCAGCGCAGCCAACCTGGCTCCAAGTGATAAAGTCAAATAAGTTCTCCGTGCCCTGAGATTCGCCATAACCATTATAAAAGAAACAAGTGCGATGACGATTAGCAATACACCACCGATAACTGTGAGGATAGGCCCACTTGTGCTTACCAATTCTGCATCCCCACCGATTATTTCGCGACCGAATAACCTGGTTACACGGTCCTGGCCTCCACTCTCAACAACACTAAGCCAAGACACAAACAATGCTCCTACCACCACCACTATCCCACTAACCAAACTGACGATTGATCTCATTTCCAGCCTCCTATCTCGTAGCTAAGAGTCTTGACATCACCCTCCTGCCCACTCATCAATCCACATTGCTGTAGCGGACCTGTCAAATACCAATAACAAAACAACTCTCACACAATTCCAAATCTAGTCCCACTCTTGCTCATTCAATTCACTGATACGATTCTGCGCCATTTCGACCATGTTATCATCATCGGAAAGCTCAATGACCTTTTCGAAATCCGCGATAGCCTCAGCTTTATTTTCATGTAAAAGATGAAGAGAACCTCGGTTAAAATAAGCTATGGCTTTATCAGGTTCAGATACGATAGCCTGACTGTACGCTGCAATAGCCAGTTCATCATCTCCTTTGGACTCACAATCACGTGCCCGATTAAAATGGTACCTTGCCGTACTACCAAGATCAGACCCTTTATCTCCCGCAGTGCTTTCATCAGACTGCCTGGCCAATTCGGGAGCCGAGACTTCTTGATTAAGTGTAGCCATTGCTTCATCAAGGCGTTTTTGCGCCATGCGAGTTAGATTATCATCAGTCGATAGTTTGAGGACTTTTTCAAAGTCTGTAATAGCCTCAGGCGCACTTCCTCTCAATAAGCGGAGTGATCCACGGTTGAAATAGGCCAAAGAATATTTGGAGTCACTGTCAATAGCCTGAGTGTACGCCTGAATAGCCCGATCATCGTCTCCTCTGGCCTCGTAATCGCAAGCTCTATCGAAATGGTTTTTTGCTAAACTATGGGGATCGACGACAGGGACCTTTTCGCCACTTTCCAGTTGTCCCCCTTGCATCACAGAGCCAGACTCCTTTTCATCACTTGTAACACTCGCTTCATTTATGCGATGCCGGGCCATTTTGGCAAGGTCCGGATCATCAGAGAGTTCGATAACCTTTTCGAAATCAGCGATTGCATCTTTCTTGTTGCCCTGCGACAGGAGTAGTGTACCACGATTGAAATAAGCCAAAGTATAATTTGGGTCGAGTTTGATGGCAGTGTCATACTCAACAACAGCCTGGGAATCCTTGCCTGCAGACTGGGAATCACTCGCTCGATTGAAATGCTCCTTAGCTGAGCCATAGGCCCTTACCGGACCCGCTAATCTATCTTCGTGAAAACTGTAATCCCTCACCCCAGATGTCATAGGAGAACCTTTACTAACACTCTCTCCATACTCCCGCCTCCACATTTTGGACCTGGAAGGTACAGTCACCCCTACAAGCAACCCCCCCAAACCTGCCTCGATAGCAAGCCAAGTTCCAAATCCAGTCCAGTCGAAAGGTAAAATGCCTCCACAACCCCTCATATCTGAATCCCTGGCATCAATTATGTACCAAACCGCACCCATTACAACAAGGAACGCAGCAATCCGTGGAAGTATTCGCAACACAGCAAATACATTTTTTGCTTCAGATCTAAATCTGGTCACTATCAAAGCCGCCAGTGCACATCCAATCAGCACGATCCCGCCAACTAAAGTAATTATCGGTCCAGTATTACCTACCCACCAAAGCTCTGTTTCTCCTAACACTTCCCATCCGGAGACTTCAATACCAAAATTCCACCATGGCAAATATAAAGAAACTATCACCAGTATGCCGCAGACTAAACTGAAGACCGATTTCACATCTATTCCTCTGGATATCAGTAATCTTTCAACAAGGAAGAATTACAGAGCATTCATCGAACATCGTTTTCATGATAGTATGGAGGAAGATGGTGATCAAGTCAAGACCGTTTTTAATCCCCCGTAGTGATTTGCCATCATCGTGCGGACATAGAAAAGCATATTCCATTTTGCACGGTTTTGATTGCCAGTTTTCCCTGATCAAATTAAAGTGTTATAATGAGCACCAAAATTGAAGGGGCACAATGAATCTAAACTACACATACAAAGCTCATGTGAATAGGGTAGTAGACGGCGATACGTTCGATGTCACCATCGACCTTGGGAAGGCAATCCTTGCAGAACTTCTAACTTTTCACCTACGCATAACACCTTGCTGGTCTTTTTCCTGAAATGCTCTGGGCGTTTCCATCCAGAGCGCCGTGCTTTCTGTGCGACACTGTTCTCACCTCTGCCGATTGCATGGGCAATTTCTTCTTTTCGAATTCCTAATTCCCAAAGTTTCCTGGCATTTGCTTCCTCTGCATCTGTCCATGGGCCATGGTAAGTCCGATTACTATGGCCGACCTGACGCTTTAGCTTCATGACATGCGCTTGGCTCTGAATGGCTCCCCAACTTCGATTGGGTAATGCACCTTGGATATCCTCTCTCGAGTAATCCCGCCATAGTAATCTAAGAAGGTTTTTTTCTTGAGACGTCCATGCATTGCCAAGTTTGTTATTAGCCTTTGGGAGATCTATTGTCAATGATTGTACAAAACCGTTTTTCCAAATGATCTGTAAATCGATTCGACGATCCTTGTGCCATACATCAATCCTATCAATGAAGAGTCCTATAAACCGATTCTGTTGGCTATGGTTGAATAATTGCCAGTTCTTAGGTAATTCTGAAAGGAACATTCGTAATTTGGTAATGTCTGTCCCTTTACTTTTTGTGATATCTGAAGGCGGTTTGGCCTGAAGGTCATTTATAGTATCCAGAGTTTCCTGGTACAAATCCCAGTATATATCCTCTCGCTTTGGATCTCCGCATCCCAAATACGGTTTGAGATTTTCCAACCTCTGTTTCAATTCGGATACTTTCTTTCGATAGTTCATTTTTTCAACGTTGACCTGTGCAACGTCTGTCTCAAATTTGTCTAGTACCTCCTGAGCGAATGGTGTTAAATCCAACTGCCCGAGTATCGCCGATGTAACAGGCTCATCAACAAGGTGATCAGTGATGAGCATACAATGATGGTCTTGGCCAGATCGATATCCACGATCACATCTATAGCGCCCTTCCTTGCGATTGCTTGACATCACTATTGGTTCTTGATGTTCGCAGCACATGAGGAGACCAGAGAGCACAAGAGGCTCAAATCTTACAGTTTTTCCCTTGGGTTTGCCTTTTCTAGTTGCCACCGTATAGGCTCTTGTAAATAACTCCTCAGACACGATAGGTTCATGATTATGTGCAATTGGAACTGTGTCTCCCCAATAATGAATACCTATAATCTTGGGATTCTTCACAACTCCTTTGATCAGTGTAGGTGTTATTTTATAACCATCTGCCAACTCAGTGCACTGCCTCAACACTGAGTAATTACACATATAATTGAGTTCAGGTTCAAAGAATGGGATTATGGTGCCCTTTAGTGCTTGGGCAGTTCTTTGCCAGCTTCCGTCTTGGTTTAAATACTCCCTAAGTATTTCGTTCACAATCTCAGCATGAGGGGCGTACGGTTCCATTCTCCCAAATTCGTACCTCCCATTCGAGCTAATACGTAGGATTTTCAATTTGTAACCCAATGTGACAGGTTCCCCTACATAATCGCCGTTTCCTGCTTTCTTTTTTCTTTTTCGGTATAAACGTCGCCCGAAGTGTATATTCTCCTTTCTCGCCAATTGAAATTCTTCGTGGAGATATTCCCAGTCCGCAGGTATAGCTGCGTTCCAAGTACCTTCTGGCGTTCTAACTCTGCAGAAGTGAGTTTTAAACAAGCGGAGAAAAATGGGCGGCTGAAGACCTTCTCTATCACGAGTAAGTCGACTGGGTTCAGCTACATAAACAGAACCAATCTCGTTATTCTCAATTCCGTTGATAAGGGCAGTCAATCCCTCACGGTATTCAGCGGACAACTGCCCGGAAATCCCCAAATCCCGAACATCAACCATAATATCACCATTAACCAATACGCCTTTCTCCGTCTCCCCTCGTTGAATTGATAGTAGCCATGCTTCAACTTGTTCTTTGGTTAGTTCACTCTTGTACCCATCATTTTTAGCTAGTTCCACCAAGTCTGCAATTTCGAGAAGGGATTGTTTGTGATCACGTACTTGGCTGGGATCCGACTGCCTTCCATAGATGTCTGCTTTTCTGAAAGGGAGTTTCCGCAGATCTGATTCGCTTGGTTTTGATCCCCTAGTGTTTAAAGAGATTAATATATCATCAATTATTGCCAAGGCTGACCTCCCTATACAAGCTGGCCAGTAAATCGACTATCTCCCAAACGTTGGCTCGTGGTAATAGCTCCCAACTTTTAACGCCATCAGCGCAGAAATCCACCCAGTAATCAATTAGGCAGAAATGAATCAATTGTTCGACTTGTTCTGGAGTCCACTGCTCCTCGTTCATAAGGTAGTTTTTTACATTCTTGATTACATGCTGCCAGTCCGTATTACGTTCGAGTTCCCCCAGTTTTTCATTTAGCGTCTCCTGAAGCACATCTTTTACCGCCGAGTCACTGGTGTTGCCCCATTTCTCAAAAGCCATCGGCTGTAGCTTGTCCGCCGCAATCGCCCATATTAAGCCCCTAATCCTTTCAGCCTTGTCATTACCGAGTTTTTCCCACTCCCCAGTGTTGTGATCCTCAAAATCTTTCATAGGATCCAGAGAATTTAAATCCGGGAAAGCCATGAAATTTGTACCGTCCAATAATTTTTCCAAGCGATCTATGTTGTCCATTACATTGATCTCCCAAAGTACTAATTACATATTTTCAAAGACAGTGCATAGCCTATATGTAGAGCATCGTAATAATTTAATCCATTTCATCACCAAAAAAGGTGCGGGGATTCACATATCCCAACCGTAGCCAGTATTCCGACCTCTCGGCTGTGATGGTAGCGTCTCTTTCACCTAGTCTATGAGTAAGTTTGAGGTGCCGCTTTAGTCGCCAACGTTCCTCGAAATTCGATTCACAGCCTGGGACAGGACAGATCCATAGTCGGCGTGGTGGTCGATATTGTGCGTAACTCATTTATGCTACATCCTTAATATCTTTTTATAGATTGCATCTACATATGATACTTATTATAGTTGTATTTGTCAACATATTAACATATATAATGTGGAATTACTCTACATATAATAAAGTGAATTGTCAAGACACATTTAGAATTTGGCCGATTTCAACGAGTGGGTAACAAAGTATACAGTTTGTTACCTTGGGGCGGATTGGAGTACGAAAAATGATTAACAGTGGAGCCTCTTGCAAAAGTCGGTAAAGAGGCATAATTATTCGACTGTACAATAATGGTTTGATCTCCATTGATTAGGGTAAAATGAGAGTGTAGATAAACGAGAAGGAGATCATCTGTGGAGTTAGTTGAGAGAATATCTGGATATTGGCTGAAGATACAAGGGAGTCTTTTCCCCTGGCTTGAGGAATCATTTGGCAAATTGACCGAGAAAGAGCAGAAACTTATAGTCACATTGGACATGATTCGAATCGAGAGGTTTGTTGCCCTCAATAACAGCTTACGAGGAAGGCCGCCGGAGGAGCGTGCTCCTGTAGCGCGAGCTTTTGTTGCCAAAGCTGTATACAATATGCCGACAACACGTGCACTCTTGGACCGTCTTGAATGTGACAATAAGTTGCGTCGTATTTGCGGATGGGAAATGAAGAGTGATATACCAAGCGAAGCAACCTTCTCGCGAGCTTATGAAGAGTTCTCGGAAACTCAATTATCGACACATGTCCACGAAGCATTGATTGTCAATAATCTGTCCGAGGATATCGTAGGGCATATCTCTCGGGATTCGACGGAGATTGAAGTTCGGGAAAAGCCGGAGAAGAAATTAAAAGCTGAATCAGAGATGGAATCTTTGAAGCAGAAACGTGGTCGTCCCAAGAAGGGTGAGGAACGGGCGAAAGTGACAACTCGATTGGAGCGCCAGCAAACCATGACAACGGTAGATGAAATGCTGGATGACCTGCCGAATAAGTGTGATGTTGGCACGAAGAAGAACAGCAAGGGCCACAAAGAGACTTGGATTGGATACAAGCTTCACATCGATGTTGCAGACGGTCAGATTCCCGTTAGCTGTATTCTGACTTCAGCCTCAGTTCATGACAGCCAAGTGTCATTACCTCTGGCATCTGTGACGAACCAACGGGTTACCAACCTATATGACTTGATGGATTCAGCTTATGATGCTCCGGTTATCAGAGAGTACAGCAAATCACTGGGGCATATACCGATTGTGGATATCAATCCACGGCGGAATACGGAACTGAAAGAGGATTTGAAGGCAGAAGCTCGACGTTTCAAATTTCTTCACTTTGAACGGCCTGAGAGCCGTCGATACAAAGAGAGAACAAGTGTTGAGAGAGTGTATGGTCGCTTGAAGGACGAGTTTGGTGGGAGGATGATACGAGTTCGGGGGCATGCTAAAGTAATGACTCATTTGATGTTTGGCATGTTGGCGCTAACAGCCGATCAACTGTTACGTCTTGCTGCCACATAGTTTCTTACTTGATAACGAAAAGAGAAGTTTTCAAATGCGCCAAACGCGGTTGCAAAAGGGGAAGTATGCTCAAGAAACGGCAAAAACAAAGATAATAGCTCTATTTACCTCAATTATTGGGGTAAGGCAGACAATTTCCAGGCTTGCGTGGTTGTAAAAACATATTGGGCCTGTCTTTCTTAATCAATTGCAAGTCTCAAGCCTGTTCCACAGAATTTTGCAAGAGGCTCAGTGTAGTGGGTGATTCTCTCTGTATCTTGAGTTTTGCTGAAGGTGAACAATGCCCAACCTAGTGAGGGCCTACCCTAGAAACCTAAACTCGCCCCTACAGTTATTCTCGTGCGTTTAACGATCTGAGAATCACCTTTCCGCTATCTGTCATAGGCCCATCAAGGAACTTCCGCACGTTGCCACTCGTCTTGTAGATAAGCAGCCTTTATTTAAAGGGAGGTATTCTTATGACTGCGTATTGCATGAAATGCCGCAAGAAGGTTGAGATCCAGAGTCCCAAGAAGGTCAAGATGAAGAACGGCAGGCCAGCCACTAAGGGTACGTGTGGTAAGTGTAAGACGAAGGTGTTTAGGATCGGGTAGAGCTAGTACTAATACTGCTTAAACGTTATAATTGGTAACACCTCATACTTGAGCAGGTCTTTACCCCTAAACCAAGACTTTTGGATTGTGATCGAAATGCCTTGCTATATATGCGGTGTAGTATCATCTCCCCAAGTTATTACCATACAAATCAATGACCAAAGTTCAGTTCACAATTCTTAAAAAGGAGGTCATTCAATGAGTTTCACTGATAGAGAACTGCAATGTGCTGATTGTGGGGTCACGTTCACCTTTGAAGCGGTCCGTCGGATTCCAGTTGGTACATATGCATCCCCATCGGGGAGGAATTGACTATGCTTCTGAATTTTCCCTCCGATTCCCGCAGTACTTCCTCCGCTTGCCTGCGCTCAGCGATGTCTTTTGTTATGGCCACGAAGGAAACCGGATTGCCAAACACATCCCGAATCACGCTTGCGGAAATTTCTCCTAAGAATTCAGTTCCGTCTTTTCTTAAAAAAGTGTATTCTATATTCTTCGCGGTACCCTGATCCAAAGTTCTTTGGATATTTTCCACCGCCCTTTGATGATCTTCCGGCTTTATTAACTCAAGGGTATCCATGCCGATCAGTTCTTCCATAGTATCAAAACCGTGCATGGACAGAGTTGCGGGATTGCAATCGGTCAGCTTTGCCTCCAGATTAGTGACGGTAATGGCATCGGGAGATGATTCAAGAATACTGCGGAGTTTCTCTTCACTGTCCCTCAGGGCCTCCTCGGCCAGCTTCTGCTCGGTAATATCATGTATCATTCCGACAGATCGAACTATCCTTCCAGATTCGTCTGCAATGTCTACCGATTTTTCTCGGACAATTCTCACTTCCCCGTTCGGTCTCAGGACCCTGTGGACCACTTCATAGGGAGCATGAGTTTTAATAGCAGTGGTATAAGCCGAGTTGACCATCTCCCTATCATCCGGATGAACTGCTTCTAAAAACACCTCATACGTGGTGTCAAACTGCTGAGGCATCAATCCGAATATCCGGTAGACCTCGTCAGACCACAACAGATCGTTTTTTTCCAGGTCGAGGCTCCAACTGCCGATATGGCCGATCTCCTGAGATACTTTGAGGGTTTCTTCGCTTTGTCTCATTACTTCCTCTGCCTGCTTGCGCTCACTGATATCTCGAATGATGGTGGACAGGTATTCCAATTCGCCGGTTGAAGACTTATGAGACATGATCACCTGTGAAACCGGAATCTCGGTGCCATTGGTACCCAACAACGCAGTCTCACCTCTCCAGATACCATCGCGGATCGCTGTGGAAACACCTTCTTTCTCAATCATTTCAGCAGCCCACTGCGGATGAGCCATGTGAATATCTTTATCTATAGAGATGTTTTCATTTGGCCAGCCAAGCATTTCTTTTCCCGCTCGGTTCATATAGGTTATTCGTTGGTCTGGCAGCGCCGTAGAAACCATGTCGCTGGTGTTCTCTAGAATTGCAGTTAACCGTACTCGCTCTTGCTCTGCCTGTTTGCGATCAGTAATGTCCTGGCTCATATACACGGAATGGGTAACCGTTCCGCTCGCATCTACAATTGGGAAAACAGTCGCTTCTCTCCATATTGTTTCCCCGTTCACTGTTCTATCTGAGACTTCTCCTCTCCATACTTCCCCCTCTTCCAGAACAGTGCTTCGCATTTCGTCATACCGGCTTCTCAGAGAGGAATGTTCAGATAGAAAGGACCGCCAGTTTGTACCAATGATTTCCTCGGGATTAATTTCATATGGCTCAAGCAGTTTCGAATTCACGTATTCAACATTGCCTTCATTGTCGAGTACGGCAATTGAGTTTACACTTTGATCAACTACCGATGAGAGGATTCTCAATTGTTCCTCCGTCTGCTTGCGTCCTGTTTCTGGGGCCTCCAATTCGGCCACTCTATAGCGCATCTGTTGCAGTTCTTCGATGAGTTTTGCTTTGGTTTTCTTTTCATCTCTCATACGAATACCCTCATTATTGGGATTTTTATCTGACACAAACGCCTTTGGGCAATGCGGCCCAAAGGCGTAACAAAGTCGAAGTCGCACTCGGTAACTCGGTTGTCCTGGCTCATGCGACTTTAGACCCGTAGCTCTGCGCCGCCGCCTTTCGGCAGGTTTACCCTTTTTCAGTGCCAGTTAATCAGTAATCTAATTTCTAATGGAGGATTTGGGTGCAAAATTCTAGCATGAAGGTTCTATATTGTCAATTAGTATCCAATTCGGGAGCTACGTCCTCAAGCCCAAGTTCAACCAGCTTCTCTCGTTTTTGAAGTCCAGTGGCAACATCCCAACCTCTAAGTTCGTAATACTCATCCTTCAAACGTTCGAAGTCGGATTTCTCCAGTATCGCGTCTTTGCGGGATATAGGCTCACCATCTTTCCCGGGAACCAGAAGTCTGCGATTCAAGACCTCAAACTCCAGTGGATCGGTATGAAAGAAATCCAAAAGAGTATCTCCTTCCCTTCCCCTGCGCCCCTCTCGGACCAGGATAGCCCTCTGCAAATTGAAAATTCT
The DNA here is from genome assembly GCA_013203045.1 of Chloroflexota bacterium. Classification (GTDB taxonomy): domain Bacteria; phylum Chloroflexota; class Dehalococcoidia; order SZUA-161; family SpSt-899; genus JABMQN01. The sequence goes on along the minus strand of JABMQN010000003.1, from coordinate 71,531 downwards.
TTCGCCTATGCGATCAAGCTCCTCTCTATCCACCTGGGTGCCAGTAACCGCTGATAGAACCTTAGCCTCAAGGGTTGGGTCTCCGGCATGGTTTTCTGAATACCGGACCCACATGATCGGCCAGAGAAAGTCGCAAAGAATCAGGCTTTCTTTAGCATATGTCCGATCTTGAATCATCTTGGCTGCGAGCGCCGCTCCATCCAAGGTCATGAAGTTAAACGCAGCTTCACTTCCCCAGAATTCCTTTGATATATCGCGAAAGGACTCGGATGAAAGGAACGAATCTTTGCCGCCTTTCTGCCATTGAATCCACTCAGATATCGTAATGCTCACCTCGTGGAGTTGCTGAATCGGCCGCCTCGGTTCTGTAGCGTAAAGAAGCGCGGTGATATTGTACAACCGGGGATCATACGTTCTTACCTCATTGCCTTTCGTAGCAATACAATCACCGATCAGGTGTTCTGCCTCTTCGCCCACCGATTGTGCGGCCCGTATGATCCCATCAGCAAGCACGTCGCCAAAACCTTCTCGTAGAGAAATTTTGCGAACGAGTGCTTCGATGAACTCATTGCTCCCAATCTTGGATAGCGGTAGACCTGTCTCCGACTCCGATAAAACGCCTTCTTTAAAACATCGGGAAAGCCAGATGATCATCGGTTCCATCACAGCGGTATCGAGGCCGTATTTATCGCAAAGCCTGTTAGCGTAAAATGAAGGTTCAGGCCAGTCTCCATAATACTCCTGAGCCTGCTTGAGATAAAAGGCAAGAGACTCACAGAAAAATTTACCCCGATCTCCATCGTCAGCCGTATAAATCTGACGAGTGCAGCCAGTGGGACATCCATAGCAAGCTGTACGCTTGGTTCGGCCCGGTATTGCCGGGGTGTACATTTCGTGGGTACCTTTACGCAATTGGGCTATCTGATCGGCCAGTTCTTTGAGTCTCTCGGGATCGGCAGCAATGGGCTTTTTATCGCCAATCACTGCGATAGCTTTAAGATTCTTCGAACCCATCACCGCACCAAAGCCAGCAGAAGCACTGGAGTCTTCGTCCGCCAGCAGTGTTGCGAAGGAGACCTGGTTTTCACCCGCAGGGCCAGTTGCCACTACCCTCGTATCCTTCCCCAGATATTGCTTCAGTATTTGCCGTGTTTCGATGGTGCTCTTGCCCGCCAAATGAGTAGCATCCCGAATTTCGCATTGGCCATCTCTCACACACAAATACACGAGTGTATCCGATTTGCCAGTGACGGCAATACCATCGAAGCCTGCGAACTTCAGCCACGCACCCCAACTGCCACCCGCATTCGCATAGGAAAACTGCTCCGGCTGCGTCGCAGGGGATTTTCCGCATATTTGCCATCGAGACCCCGCTAAACGAGTGAATCCGGCCAGAGGTCCATTAACAAAAATGAGGTAATTCCCCGGGGAAAGAGACTTGGTTTGAGGAGGAACTTCGTCCCAATATATCTTGGCAGCTACGCCTCGGCCGCCGAGGAATCTATCGGAATAATCAGCCGTTGGGAGCGTGGTGATCTTCCCTTCGGAGAGATCAACTTTTAGGATTTGACCAGCATATCCAAACTCGCTCATTTCCTAACCTGCACCGGTAAAGCTGCCATCGAGATATACATTCTAGCCGGTCATGCGCTGCCGGGTTATTCGCTTATCTACTTCCTCTACCACCATTTTCGCCGTTAGAGCACATCCGGGAGTACCGCCTAACCATCCGCGAGGCCCCACTGCTTCTCCAACCTGATACAGATTTTCAATCGGAGTCTTCTGTTTCATTGGCTGGTATCCTGCGAACGGTGTATTGGTTATCGTGGGCCAATCTCCCCAGTAGCATCCTACATGCAAAACCTCGCCATGTTCACTAAACAGAGGAATATTATCCTTTAAATCCTGGATATGCAGGTCTACTTCTTCCTTCATGTTCCAATGCCCCGTCTGATCTGCGGGACCTGAGATCGAATAATGGATGTGCTTGTTCGGAGGGGCCAAACCGGGAATTACCATGGAGGGAATCATCATGTTGATCATTCGTCTGGTTTTAAGAGTAGTCACCACGGGCCAATCGTACAGCGGACGATCACTGACAGTAGTGATCCACATCTGAAAGGCAGGCTTCATACGGTCCACTTCGCACAGGAAGCCCTTATCGAAATTCTCTCTACCGGCCAGTTCCACCGTCCTCTTGGGACCGGCATTGCTGATCACCGCATCCGCCGTTATCTCTACGTCTCCTTTTGGAGAATTGACTACAACGCCTCTTACTTTCTCATCAGTCACCAGAATCTTGGTTGCCGGACTCCCCGTCCAGACATCACTGCCCCTCACCTTGATGACAGACACCAAAGACTCCATTAGAGCAATACTCCCGCCCAAAGGGAAACACGCAGCGCCATACGATCGCATCATCCCGGTCCGGATATCAAAGAACTCTTGTGCGGAAGCTTCATGAGCATTAGCGATAATGAAAGCAGAACAGACATTCTGAAACAGCGCCAGCACATTCTCGTTATCAGTGTATTGAAGCAACCAGTCACGCAGAGTAATCTCGTTGGATGGCTTCTCCCACGTATCGGCGCGACGCATGGCTTTTCTTATCCGATTGAACTCATCTTCATTTTTGCAGCAATGAGACAGAATTGCGTTGAACTGCCCCTTCTCAGGGAGAGGGATTTCGGTTCCATCCACAAGATATTTTCCTTCCGGATGCTGCTTCACATTAAATTCCGCACCTACTTCTTCGAACACCTCCCTGAATGGTCCACTGCTGGGAACACCGACGGCGCCAACCGGGACTTTGTAACCTTTATAATCAATGGTCGAGCACCTGCCCCCCACAGCGGGAAGCTTTTCGACTACCAGTGTTTTGTATCCTTTATGAGCAAGCAATGCCCCGGAGCAGAGCCCCCCGACACCGGCCCCGATCACCACGACATCATACTTTTCCTGCCTCATCACGCACTCTCCTCTACTCTCAACGCGTCGACCGGGCAGTTATCAATACAAATGAGGCATTCGGTACACTTTTCATAGTCGATCTCCAAAATCCCCCAAGCCCACAGGGCTTCTTCAGGACAGAATGTTACGCACCTTCCACAACCTACACAAGTATCCTCAGCAACTACGAGCATGTCTTTATACCTCCCTTAAAAAAGGGTGATTCCACCATCAACACTGTAATGCTGACCGGTGATAAATTTAGAGTCATCCGAGGAAAGGAAAAGCACCATATTGGCCACATCCTCCGGTTCCCCCAGACGTTTTAATGGAATAGGCTTCGCCATCTTTTCGAGATATATCGGTGGTTGACTCAGAAGCGCTGGTGTTTGAATCGGGCCCGGAGCCACGCAATTGATCAGTATCCCATGACGAGCCAGTTGTGCAGCAAGGCATCTCGAAACAGCCGCAATGCCAGCTTTACAGGCCGGATAGAAAACCGGAACAGCAGGATCCCCAACCTTTGCAGCGGTCGAGGTAATATTGACTATTCGCCCGGATTGCTGGGCGATCATATGAGGGATAACCGCTCTACAGAAATGTAGCGTGCCTTTGAGGGTAACATTGATGTGCTTATCCCACTCTTCCAGTTCCTCTTCATGAAATGCCTTGCCCATCTGAAATCCCAGATAAGCAGCACTGTTCACCAGTACATCTATAATCCCAAACTTTTCAAGAACTGTCGTTACGTTTGCTTCTACCTCTGGCCAATTTGAAACATCGACCTTCAGTGCGAGAGCTTCGCCCCCCGACGCCCCAATCTCATTAGCTACCTCTTCGGCTCCATCCAAGTTGATATCGCACACAGCTACCCTTGCCCCGTTCTCAGCCAAATTAAGCGCAATAGCCCGACCAATACCGGAAGCTGCTCCGCTTACAATCGCTACTTTGTTTTCCAGTTTCATGTTGTATCACCTCTTACGAACACTGCTTCACCCGATGTTACTGATTCAATCCTAGTTGGCAAACGTAAAATCATCTTTGGAAGTCTTAAGACATATCATTGTCTCGTGACTTATTAAACCTTGAATCCTGCCCAAATCTTCCCTCACAAAGCTCGATAGCTCTTCAGGGCCCTCAAAATCCGTTGAGACGATCAAATCAAAATGGCCCGTATTTATTAACACATGATGAGCACAACTGAACACGGAAAGTTCTTGAGCCACGGCATCAACTCTACCCGGCTGGACATTGATCCCGATCGTTGCCCTCGTTTTGTATCCCAGAGCAGCCGGATCAGCAATAGCTACAATCCGAATGATCTCTTCATCCAGAAGACGCTGGAGACGCCTTCGAATAGTAGACGGACTTCTTCCCAATTTAGGGGCCAGCTCCGTTTGTGTCTGTAGCGCATCCGTCCGGAGCTCCCTGATTAGTCTTACATCCAGATCATTGAGAGGCTCTTGAGGCGGCTGACTCCTCATGGCATGGTTTTGCTCCGATAAAAATGCATAGCAAACTTTCACCATCTTTAGATTCACCATCGTTTCGACCCGGGTAATACCTGCAATTCCCGCCAAATCTTTCATCACGAAATCGGGAAGATACTCCGGGCTTTCCAGAACCGCCCAGGCCATTACATCATATCGACCCGTGAAAATCGCCACGTGATGGATATCCTTGTGGGAGGCCAGAGCATTGGCAACTCTATCAACTTCACTGGGAAGTGTGTTGAAACCCAGATTGACCCGTGTCTTGAACCCCATAGCCAACGGATCGGCAATCGGGATAATCCTGATGATATTATCATCAATCAGTTTCTGTAGCTTCGTTCTTATGGTCGGCCTGCTAATGTGTAATTTTTTAGCCAGATTTACACTTGTCTGCCGGGCATTGATTTCCAACTCCCGGATCAACATTAAATCCAGACCATCCAATTGAGAAGACGCACTACCATTCATGATATGCTCCAAAAACCCACCAATATATTACGGATGACATATTCGCTATTTACGAAATATTAACGGACGATTTTGTTATATATTAGTTTGAAATAAGACCGAATTGATATCGAATTATAACATCAATTGACATATTCGTCAATGATTGATAGAATCCCCTTACATTTAGGTTTCATATAATTTACAGAGGATATCGAAACAGGAGATAACCGAATTATGAAAGCAGCATTGATCCATGCCCCTGGCGATATACGAATAGAAGATATTCCGGACCCTGTTATTCGTGACGATGAGATACTGGTCCGAGTGAAGGCCTGCGGTATTTGCGGCACCGATATCCACCTGTACAAAGCCGGAGAGCCATCAATGGCGAAAAAACCTATTATCCCGGGCCATGAGTTTAGCGGTGAAATCGTGCAGATGGGTTCGGCAATCGATGGTCTCAAAGTGGGCGATAGAATCGTGGGAACTGGCCTTCGCGATTGCGGTGAATGTTATTGGTGCCATCACAGCCTCGGTTTCTGTCCAAATCCAAAAGTCCCTGGCGAAGGATTGGACGGAGCCTTTGCCGAATACGTCATTGTACCAAAGCCAATGGTCGGAGTGCTGGTCTTTCACATTCCAGAGGGTATGACTTGGAAAGAAGCCGCCACCATCGAACCCATGTCCGTTGCCTGCTATGCTGTGGAGGAGGCTCGCATTAAGGAAGGGGAAACCGTTCTGATACTCGGAGCAGGGGTAATTGGGCTGGGCATCCTGCAGGCATGCAAAACCGCCGGAGCTTCGAAAGTTATCGTCAGTGAGCCTTCCCGTATACGCCGGGGAATGGCATCAAAGCTGGGTGCCGATATTGTCTTGAACCCAATGGAAGTTGATCCGGTCGAGATGGTTTCAGAGGCTACTTCCGGACATATGGCAACTACAATTTTCGAATGCTCCGGATCACCCGCAGCTTTCCGTCAGGCCCCACTGATGATCCAGCCTTTCGGCAAGATCATGCAGGTGGGTATCTACGAGCAATACCTTGAGTTGCCTCCAGACCTCACCAAACTCATGTTCCAATTCCGGAACATCACCATCCGTGGCTGCGGTGGACAGCGATGGGATAAGGCGCTGGAATATATGCAGTCTGGCAATATTAAAACCAATGACCTGATCACCCATGTTTTTCCGTTCGACGATATTAAAGAGGCATTCGAAATACAGTCGAATTCCGAAGATGCCATAAAGGTCTTAATCGAAATGCCTCAGTGAGGAGTACAGTATGACTACAAATCAACAAATCGTTCTGGAATTTATCCAGGCATGTAACTCCAGGGATATAAACAAAATGATGGCAATGTTTGATAGTACCGACTGCGTTTTTCACAACATCCCGTGGGAGCCGTTATCAGGGATTGAAGCAATCAGAGAGTTTCTGCAAAATATGTTCAACAGCTCAAGCGAGATCGACTGGCAAATTCACAATATAGCCGAAACGACTACTGGAACCGTTCTCACGGAACGAACGGACCGGTTCAGGTTTTCGGGTAAGCCGATGGAAGTTCCAGTTATGGGAGCCTTCGATCTGCGCAACGGTAAGATTACGGCATGGCGGGATTATTTCGATACCGAGCAGGTCAAAAGTCAGTTACCGACCGAACAGGACTCAGCCTGAAATATGATCGATTGAATCACCAGATTGGGGAGACGCGCAAAGTGAATGGGAAATTAAAGGATAAGATTGCCTTGATAACTGGCGGGGGCTCCGGTATCGGTCGGAGCACAGCATTGCTTTTCGCTCGGGAAGGCGCGAAGGTAGTCATTGCCGATATTACCACTGATGCTGGGCAGGAAACCGTCAAAAGGATCGTCGATGCGGGCGGTGAGGCTGTTTTTGTTGAGACAGACATGGCGAATCCTGATGATATCGAAAATATGGTGAAGGCAACAGTCGATAAATACGAAGGGCTAGACGTCCTCTTCAACGGGGCTGGTATACCCATGTTCGCCAAGGCCGCCGACGTTGACGTTGAAGAATTCGATCGTGTGATTAACATAAACCTGCGGGGAGTGTTCCTCGGATGTAAACACGCGATTCCGGTGATGCAGCAGCGCGGTGGCGGAACGATCGTCAGCATTGCCTCCACAGCCGGAATCACACCTAACCAATACGTCTCCGTATATGCTGCCGCCAAGGCGGGGGTGATGCAGCTGACGAAGTCAATCGCGATCGAGTATGGCGCTGACAACATCCGGATAAACTGTATTTGCCCGGGTTTTATTGAGACTCCGATGACTTCCTTGATCATCCCGGAGGACACTGCGGCCCGGGATTACTCTCATCTGTGGCCTTTGCCATCAATAGGCAGGCCTGAGGATATTGCCCAGGCAGCTCTGTATCTGGCTTGCGATGATTCATCATTCGTTACCGGAACAGCGTTGGTGGTTGATGGCGGTTGGATGGTGGGAACGCAAATGCCAATTTCGAAGTCAGGTTGACGTGAGTGTTGCTCGGCTGATTTGCCACCAGACGGACCGCATTACTGTGAACAGGAAAGGAGCGATATCATGCTAGATTACGATGATCTCTGCCTGTGCTGTGGCACGATTGCCCACGCAAGTTTCAGCGAGCTGGTTGAGGCTGCAGCCGCGGGTGGATTCCGATCGATATCGATTTGGCCACACCATTATCAGGATGCGTGCGCTCAAGGATTGAGTGATCAGGACTTAAAGTTGATGCTGGAGGATCACGGATTGAGCATCAGCGAACTCGATCCCCTGATGAACTGGCTGCCGCCGGCGGCGCTCGGACTGGACCCTGATAGCCCCGCAACCGAAACGCTGGGGCCTGGGGAGGATTTCTTCTATCAGATCGCTGACGCACTCGGCGCTCGACATCTCAACGTTGTTCAGGCGTTTGGCCCTCGACTGGAAACCGAGATGGTTGTGGAAGCCTTTGCCGGTGTATGCGATCGAGCTGCTCAACACGGGCTGAAAGTCTCCCTGGAGTTTCTCCCGTGGTCCGGCATACCTGATATCAAGACTGCTGGGGAAATCGTGCGCCAGGCTGGTCGACCCAACGGCGGGATTAACCTCGATACCTGGCATCTCCATCGGAGCGGTGGGAGTGTCGATGATTTGACAGGGCTTCCGGCGGATGCCGTGGTTGCCATGCAAATCAACGATGCAGCTGCTGAATCGTGGGCAGACGTCATCGAAGAGACGATGCAGGGGCGGCTGTTGCCGGGGCATGGTGTTATTGATCTGCCGGGAGTATTCCGGGCGTTGGACACAATTGGTTGCATGGCGCCAATCGGGGTCGAGGTATTCTCGGATGAGTTGCTTAAATTGCCCCCTGTCGAGGCCGCACGCAAAGCAGGGGATGCCATCCGAACTGTTCTCGTCAGGGCACGCACATAACAACATGCATTTCAAAGTTGCCAAGCTTGCCTATTGTTCAGCGCTATAAAGTTTCTATTGAAAAGCACAAAAGGGAGGGAGAGAATAATGGAGACAGGATTAGCAGGAAAGACCGTGATCGTCACTGGGGGTAATGCCAACATAGGCCGCGGCATCGTGCTGGCGTTTGCCCGAGAAGGGGCCAACGTTGTTATCGCTGCAAGGGACGAACAGCAGGGCCGGGGGGTCGCGGCCGTAGCCATGGAACTCGGCGCCCAGGATGTCCTATGGGCGCGGACCGATGTGCTCAACTCCGGTGAGGTTGAATCGATGGTGAACCAAACCCTGGAAAGATTCGGTTCAATTGACGTGCTGATCAACAATGTGGGTGGAAACGTAGATTTCAAGACCTTTGTAGAGAGTACAGAAGAGGAGTGGAAAAAGGAGATTGATCTAAACCTGTGGAGCACGCTGCGGTGCACCAAGGCAGTGCTTCCCCACATGATAGCACAAAAAAGTGGCAAGATTATCAATCTTGGCTCAACCACAGGATTCGTGGGCGATCCTCTGCTGGTGGTCTACTCAGCCATGAAAGGCGCCATTCATGCATTCACGAAGGTGCTCGCCAAAGAGGTAGGACCCTACGGCATAAACGTCAATGCCGTAAGCCCCTATGCAACAGCCCCTGAAAACCTTGACGAGGAGACCAGTGAAGGCAGCAGATGGCATCCGTCAAAGGATCTGATAATAAAGGCCATAGCCACCAAACCGGATGACTTGCTCACAATGTCCAGGCAGTGCGCTCTGGAACGCACATCCGCCAAACCATCGGAAATCGGCGCTGCTGCTGTATACCTGGCTTCCGAGGCCGCAGCGTTCACCACGGGACATTTACTTGTTGTAGATGGGGGCACGCTCTTGATGTAAATTTTCGTGGAAGGCGGATGGCTGTCCAAAACAAGCTGGCCCCTTCCCATGGGGAACTGAATAGGGACCCATCGTAAACACTTGGGAGAGTATTATGAATGAAAAACAAATCCTGTGCAGCTATTGTCCATCAAAACCGTGTATCTTTGGTGATTTGGATGAAGCACCAAAGTTCTGTCCCACGGTGAATCGAACTGAGTTGATAGACGAAGCTAAATCAAAGCTCAAAGAAACTGAAAACCAGAGTATGGCTCGGGACGTTGCACGAACATGGAAGCAGCTTGGTAAGCTCACCCGAGTGGAAGAGACAATGCTGTATGCAAAACTCCGTGGCTATCAAAAACTCGGATTGGCCTTCTGTATTGGTCTCTCCGATGAAGCGAAACTTCTGACCAATGTTCTCCTCAATGAAGGATTCGAGGTTGTGGCGGTAGCCTGCATGTGCGGCTCGATCTGTTCAGATGATGTGGAACTACCGGAAGAAGACAAAATCGTAGCGGGATTCCGACAACCAATGTGTAATCCAATCGGGCAGGCGATGATACTCGATACGGAAGGATGTCAACTTAACATTCTGCTGGGGTTATGCGTAGGCGATGATACGCTGTTCATAAAGCATAGCAAGGCGCCGGTCACAGTTTTGGCTGTGAAAGACAGGGTACTAGCAAATAATCCGCTCGGGATTCTGTACACTTCGCGGAATCCTTTTAGCCGGATGAACACCGAAAGAATCAAAAAAACTGAGAGTTGATCCCTCTGGAGGTGATGCAATGTCAACAGATAGAAAAAGCTCTATCAGTCTGCCCCCCGTCGAACAGATAGGAATCATCGTCAAGGATGTCGAGAAAACCGTGGAATACTATGAAAAGGTGCTTGGCTGGGGGCCCTTCAACATTTCGGAGGTTAGCCTTGAAGGGTGCCTCTATCGAGGGAAGTCCACCGATGTTCGATTGAAGATGGCTTTCGCACAGTCGGGGCCGATTGAGATTGAACTGATTGAGGTGCTTGAGGGTGAATCGATTCATTCTGAATTCCTGAGAGAAAGAGGCGAGGGAATACAGCATGTACGCTTCACGGTCAACAACCTCGATGAGATATTGGCGGAATGGGCCAAGGAAGGTATCGAGCCGGTGTGGCAGCACAGTTACCCTGAGGCTGGTATATCCTGGGCGTACGTGAACACTGATCAAGTCGGTGGCGTGATGACTGAGCTTTTTGAAATCAAACCAGTCTAGATAGGGAAGAGGAGAGACGAAACATGGTAACAGAATCTAATACAACTACTCGAAAAGGCACTTGCCCGGTGTGTGGCACCTTCTGTCATATCGTTGCCCATATTGACAATGACAGAGTGGTTAAGGTGCAACCGGACAGTGAAAGTGTTCTGGGCCACCTTTGCATCCGCGGTGTAAACGGCGTGGAATACCACGACCATCCAAAAAGGATGAATTACCCGCTGAAAAGGGTAGGCGCACGCGGAGAGGCAAAGTGGGAACGGATTTCCTGGGAACAGGCGATGGATGAGATCGCAGCGAAACTGGAGAGCATCCGCGATCGATATGGGCCGGAAGCTGTACTGGTCCTCGGAGGTTCCCCTCATGGGCCGGGTGATCCGGCGGCCTGGAAATGGTGCAATCTCTGGGGAACGCCTAATTTCTTTCATCTCGGCAAGAACTGTGGTGAAGCGGAATTCCCGGTCGAATGCGCTATGTATGGCTATGACACGATTGCAGCTTGGGCCACATTTTTAAATCCTGAAAAAACCGGTGTCCTGATTATCTGGGGAGCAAACCCATCAGAATCTCAGCCGAGGCTGTGGGAGGGATACAAGTACTCGCAGAGTCAAGGGATGAAGATCATCGTGGTGGACCCCAGGCCGACCACCTGCGCTAAAGCGGCCGACCTCTGGCTGCAACTTCGCCCGGGCACGGATGGGGCTTTGGCTTTAGGCATGTTGAACGTGATCATTAATGAAGGTATTTATGATAAGGAGTTCGTCGAGAAGTGGTGCCTGGGATTTGACGAACTCAAGACTCTCGTTCAGCAGTATACTCCAGAGAAAGTCTCGGAAATCACCTGGGTACCCGCCGATAAAATCATCGAGGCTGCCCGAATGTATGCCAACGCTTCTGCGGCTGCCCTGACCTGGGGTGTTGCCAATACGCACCTGGGCAATCGCGCTGGATTAAGTGGGGTGATGGGAAAATGCTGGCTTCGAGCCGTAACCGGTAATCTGGATCGAGAAGGGGGCCAGGTCTTCAGCACTCCGCCGGATTATACCGCTTTTCTGGAGGAGATGAATTGGGACAGTCAAATCAATCACCCGCTGCGAACCCGGGATACCGTCAGTGCCGATCAACAATCGATAGGGTCAGTCAAGGCTTTAGTCCTTTACCACGAAGCGATGAAGCGTGTCTATCCCAAAGGATGGGGAGCGGCGCAATACTTCATCTATCCATCCCCTCATGCGTGCTGGGAAGCAATCCTGACTGAGAAGCCCTACCCAATTAAGGCGGTGTTCGATCAGGGTACGAATACGCTTTGCTCCATCGGTGATTCCAGGCATGCATACGAAGCTTTCAAGAGTGATAATCTCGAGTTGCATGTATCCATGGATCATTTCCTCACACCAACCGGGGCTCTCGCTGATTATGTACTGCCGGCCACCGATGCCATGGAGCATCCCACGATCACTAACCTGTGGGGAATGACAGGCTCTGAATTCGGACGCGAGGCTATCGTCGAGCCCATGTACGAACGAAAAGACGATTACCAGTTATGGGCTGATCTGGGTAAGCGGCTGGGACAAGAAAAAAATTGGCCGGATACACTTGAAGGTTGGCTGAATAAACTGCTGGCACCCGCCGGTGTCACACTCCGCGAACTTGCTCAGACTCCCGGTTACTTCCCGGTTAAAGAATACAAAAAGTATGAAAAAACCGGATTCGCTACTTTTTCAGGCAAAGTTGAGTTGGTGCCAACTGTATTACAGCAACTGGGCTACGATCCACTGGCAGGCTATGAGGAACCGCCGTGGAGCCCCATATCTACACCGGACTTAGCGAAAGAATACCCGTTGATCCTGATTAGCGGTTCGAGGGTAAAGGAATTCCATCATTCCTCTCATAGACAGCTTGAAAAGATAAGGAAACGTTATCCCGACCCAGTGATGGAGATCAGTCCCGAAAAGGCTGAGGAACTGGGTATCAGCGAGGGAGACTGGGCATGGGTCGAAACGCCAATGGGGAAAGTGAGACAGAAGGTGAAGCTATTGGAAGGAATGCCCCCACAGGTTGTCCACGCTGACGGCTACTGGTGGTTCCCTGAGAAAGAGGAAGCCGAACCGAGTTTATTCGGAGTGTGGGAATCGAACATCGATGCTATCGTCCCAGACGAACCTGGATTCTCCGACTATGCCGGGAACAGCTATTTCAGAGGGCTCCTCTGCAAGGTTTATAAAGATTAGTATTGAAAACTGAAATATGTCACTTTCTAAAAATTTCCGTAAGAAATACGGTCCATGGGTACTGGTGACCGGGGCTTCATCAGGTATCGGGGAACAGTTCGCACGCCTCGTTGCTGCTGAAGGGCTCAATGTGATACTCGTTGCTCGCCGGGCTGATCTTCTGCAAACAATTGTTGAGGAACTTCGCAACCAGCATGGAGTGGAAGCTGAGTCGATTCCACTTGATCTCTCTACTCCTGACTTCCTTGATTTGTTGTTGAGCGCCTGCGAAGGCAAGGACATCGGGCTGGTTATCAGTAACGCTGGCTTCGGTTTAAAGGGACTGCACCACGAGATACCTTTGGAGAAGCTTTCTGAGATGCTCGATGTCAATTGTCGTGCCGCTCTTATGATAACGCATTCGTTCATACCGAGATTAATCGAAAGAGGCCGCGGGGGTATCATACTCACCGGTTCGATGGAGGGCTTTTTCGGCGTACCCTGGTCTGCTGCATACTCAGCAACCAAAGCTTTCGTGCTTTCACTTGGAGAAGCTCTATGGAGTGAACTGCGCAGGCACAACATAGATGTTCTCGTACTGGCTCCCGGGTCTACGGATACCGAGACACATATCGCTCAGGGCATCGCCAGAGAAGACCTGTTTGGGCTGAAACCTCCTCAAGAAGTCGCCAAACTTGGGCTCGAACAGCTGGGACGAAGTCCGGTATATGTCTCAGGGTTTCTCAACCGCCAGTTAATTCGAGTTTTCTCCAAATTACCCCGCAAGTGGGCTGTCGCCTCCATGGGTGCCGGGATACGCAAGGTTATCCTGCGGAATAGAATACGAAGCCGCAATTCAGAGTCCTTCACATGAGTCACCCCGTCTGTAGGTGACCTGGACAATCTCCTATTAGATCATGAACATAGACAGTAATATTGCAATGAACATGTGTAAGGATATAAATATATGAGCAACTCAAACGGTTTTGGCAAAGGTTTTCCACCAAAAAACATAGCTATTGTTGGTGTCTCGAGAACCGATCATTTCCAGCATCCCGGTTACACAGGATATAGGCTCCTGCAAATTCTTAAGGACGGTGGATTTTCAGGAAATATATATCCAGTTAATCCGAAAGCTGACTTTATCGATGGCCTTCGCGCATACCCGACTGTTAGCGCAATTCCTGAACCTGTCGACCTGGTTATTGTCACGGTACCAGCTCACATCGTTCCGCAAACTGTTGAAGACTGCGTCGCAGCTGGCGCTGCAAATGTTCAAATATGCACCTCCGGCTTCGCGGAGACTGGCCAAGAGGGAGGTCAACAGCTTAGTAACGAAGTTTTGCAGATTGCACAGGGACAGGATATTCGGGTTGTGGGTCCTAATTGTATGGGATTCCATGTACCTTCCGCTAAGATGCAGATGTTTGAAGAGATGCCAATGAATCATGGCCCAATGGGGTTTCTTTCTCAAAGTGGCGGGCATGCACGCGTCTTTCTGTTAAATGCAGAAAACGTAGGCATCGGAGTCAGCAAGGTGATCAGCTATGGTAACGCACTTATGCTGGACGCTCCTGATTTTCTAGATTATCTTGCAGACGATCCTGAAACCCGGATCATTGGGATGTATCTTGAGGGTATTAAAGATGGACGACGATTCGCTGACGCAGTACAACGAGTATCACTTAAAAAACCGGTCATCATTTGGAAAGGGGGACTGACCGAGGCAGGGGCCAGAGCCGCCAGATCGCACACAGCTTCTCTTGCCGGCGAAAAGCAGGTTTGGGAAGCATTTTTTAAACAGACAGGAGCCATCAAAGTAGGCTCCATCGAAGAGATGGTGGAAACCGCCATATCTTTTCTGAATTTGAAACCGTCAACCGGCAGGCGTGCAGCAGTGATAAGTGCAGGCGGTGGCGATACCGTGGCTGCGGGAGACATGTGTGCCGAAGAAGGCATTGAAGTCCCTTCGCTTTCGCTCCATACTCAAAACAGTCTCCTTGAACATGTGTACTTGATCAATCAGGGCATCATGAATCCCCTGGACCTGCCTATTGTGGTTCATGATCTTTCGATCATGCGTCAAGCTATCCCCGTACTGGCCGATGATCCCCAAATCGATGCCATTATTCTACGCATTGGTTCTTTACTTTTTGTTCTCGGTGATCCTTTCCCTACAAAAGATGAGGTTATTGAATGCTTATTAGAGTTACAACAACAGATCGGCGATAAGCCCATTCTCATTCCGATAACAAACGATACCAAGGAGGAGCCAGTGGATATACATGTAAGAGATCTAAGGGAAGCGGGACTAACGGCATATGCGTCTTTCCGCGGCGCATGTCGAGCGTTTCACCGGTTTACTACATATCATCGGTATGTGTCGGAGAGTACAGGATAATGCTATACTGAAAATACTTAGTGTCTCAAAAGGAATCACACGATGGATATTTTGGAAGGAATAAGAGAACGCAAAAGCATAAGGGGGTTCAAGCCCGACCCAATTCCAAAGGAAATTCTGCAAAAAGTGCTCGAACTTGGAATCCGATCCCCTTCGGCTGAAAATGGTCAACCTTGGGAAATCACGGTTGTCATTGGAAAAGCACTGGATGAAATCCGCCGACTCAATATCCAGAAACTAAATGCCAGAGAACCCTTCAATCCGGAAGTCCATATGCATCTTCACGCCGGTGTATACAAGGAGCGCCATATGAAACTGGCAGCCCAGCTATACGGACATATGGGTATCGACCGGAAAGATAAAGAAAAACGGACGGCTTGGGTTCAGAGAGGATTCCGGTTTTACGATGCGCCTGCAGCTATCATATTGACCGCTTCCAATTCCCTGGATGAATCCCCTACTCAATTCGACCACGGATGCCTTACTCAGACGATTTGTATGGCTGCTTTGGGATACGGGCTTGGAACATGCATCGCCGGTCAGGGAGTACTCTTTCCTGAAGTCGCTAGACAAGTCTGTAAAATCCCGGATTCTCAACGAATAGTGATGTCAATTGCTATAGGTTATCCGGACCCGGATTTCCCGGCCAATAGACTTCAGAGTACGCGCGAATCTCTTGAAGATATCACCACTTGGCTGGGTTTCGACTAAGGGGAATATGGTAGAACTAATCGACTACAGTGGCGAATTCGATCCCGAATTCAGCCATGATAAATTTGCAAAAGAAACGCTTCTCAAGCTTCTCGAAACTTATTCCGAATACATCCGTAAGATCGATGCATTCTGGTACCTGACCGTTATGGAGAAGTGGGGCAACGATGAGGCTGTGGAGTGCGACATCAAGGTTTGGGAAAAAGCCAAGCTATTTGAACTCCAGGCAATCAGCAGCACACTCAACATCAAAGGCAATGATGTTGCAGCATTTGCCAAATACATGCAAGCATGCCCCTGGATCGCTATTACGGAATATACTCTGGAAGTTATCAACAATAACCGGGCGATTTTGACCCACATCACCTGTCCAACCCTGCTCGCTCTTGAAAAAGAAGGCCAGGGACGAGAGGAACGGCAGTGTCGGGAAATCGACTCAAGATTCATGCATATGATGGCCCATTTCTTCAATCCACAAATCAAGGTCACTCCACTTAAGGTGCCCCCCAGAACCGACTACTCTGATATATGTTGCCAATGGGAATTCAAGCTTTAAAGAGAGAACAATTTGTCTGAACTAATCGACTATAGTGGTGAATTCGATCCGGAATTCGATCATGCCCGTTTCAGCAAGGATGTACTTCTTAAGCTGCTTAAGGCATATCGGGAGTATATTCTGAGGATTGATGGCTTCTGGTATCTCGCCGCGATGGAGAAATGGGGCAAGGATGAGGCCTATGATTGCGACGTTAAAGTATGGGAAAAGGCCCAGTCCTTTGAATTAAAGGCAATGACCGATGTGCTGAACATTCACGGTGATGACGTAGCCGCCGTGATGAAGTACATGCAAGTCAATCCGTGGCTTTCACTTTGCGAATACACCATCGATATTAAGAACCGCGACCATGCCATACTGACAAAATACACGTGCCCTACTCTATTCGCACTGGAGAGGGAAGGTAAAGGGAGAGAAAAGCATCAGTGCCAGGAAATAACACCCTGGACCTTTGATACTATTTCCCACTTCTTCAATCCTGATATCGAAGTCACTCCTCTGAAAGTACCGCCCAGGACCGACTATTCCGATATCTGCTGCCAATGGGAATTCAAGCTGGACCGATAAATGACTTCAGTAATATCCTATTGAGGACCACCATCTGAGGGCAGAACAATACCTGTGATATACGCTGAGGCATCGGAAGCAAGGAACATAGCCGGCCCAAGATGATCTTCGGGCTCAGCCGCCTTTCTAAGGGGAATACTCTCCGAAAACTGTTCGATAAATTCTGGTCCCAGTTTCTTCTTAACCCGTTCCGTAAGTGTTATCCCCGGTGCAATAGCATTGACCCGTACGTTGTAGGGACCCCACGACACGGCTAATGCCTTAGTCATCTGATTCACGGCAGCTTTGAGCCCCCCCACGACGGCTTCCAAAGCAACTGCCTTTGTGCCGGAAAGCGAGCTGATATTAACGATGCTCCCATGTTGCTGTTCTATCATCACTTTCGCAACGGCTTGATTGCATAGAAAGACACTTTTATAGTTCCTCTCGTGAAGCTCGTCGTAGTTTTCCTCCAACATTTGAATAGGGGGGATCACATAGATGTCACCTGCTCCGCCTGCTACGTTGAGCAGTACGTCTATCCGCCCAAATTCGATAATGGTCTTCTGTACCATTTTGTTCAACTGATCACGCTGGATAACATCCGTGGGAACAACCAACGCTTTACCGCCATTTGCGGTGATCTCTTCAGCTGTCGCTTCCAATTCAGAAACCGTGCGAGCAACAAGTACCACAGGAGCACCAGCTTCAGCAAAACCCTTTGCCAGTGCATTACCTATCCCTCGACTTGCTCCGGTGACTATTGTAACCTTCCCTTCAACAGAGAAATTTGGCAGATTCATGATTCCTCCTTCTTACCCTATTCGGGTCCACCACCTACTGGAATAATAACCCCGCTAACAAAAGCCGATGCCTCCGAGGCCAGAAAAAGAGCAGCACCCAGTATATCTTCCGGCTGACCCGCTCTCCCCAAGGGAATCGCTTTGGCGAACTTTTCGAATAGATCGGAACTTACCCATTCCTGTGCACTTTCAGTGGCTATCAGGCCCGGTGAAATGACATTTACACGAATATTATAGCGTCCCCATTCCGTTGCGAGAACCCTGGTAAAGTGATTTACCCCCGCTTTAGCAGCTCCATAGTGGGTTTCTCCGACAACCGGCCGAGTACCAGCACCCGAACTAAAATTGATTATACTACCGCTCTTTTGTTCAGTCATCACTCGACCAACCGCACGACAGCAAAGATAAACACTCTTTAAATTCAAGTCAACTATGGAATCCCACTTATCTTCTTCCATTTCTAAAAGAGGGATAAAGGCATCTCGACCAGCGCCACCTGCGACATTCACCAAAACGTCTATTCGCCCAAATGATTCCAAAGCCTTCTCCACCATTCGCGAAACCTGCGTACTATCAGTGACATCCGTAGGCACAGCTATTACCTTTCCGCCTCGGGACGTGATTTCGCTAACAGTGGTTTCCAATTTAGAAGCAGTACGAGCCGCAAGGACTACAGAAGCTCCGGCCTCGGCGAATCCCTCGGCCAGTTTTTTCCCTATCCCTTTGCTACTTCCGGTAACTATCGCTATCTTGCCCTTGAGAGACAAATCAGGTACATCCATCACCCTAATCTCCTTTCACCTTGGATCTCGATCAATCGGAAACCCTTTCATCCACCATGAAAAATACGATCTTACTCCTGTCTATAAACCTGTTCTCGTCATTTATGATCACCTTCCCAGCCTCCGTTCCCCACACGTTTACGGAGGACTTGAAAGCTTCCATATCCTCATACCAGAGTTCGGTGATACAGTCATACTCCGCTTCTTCACTTTCGGCTAAGGCAAGTATGTGATTCCGCACATATTTATTGAGCCCAGTCGAATGCTTCATTATTAGCGGTACATGGACATCTTCATAGTGCTCAACAAATTCCTCGCGTGAAAGGCCCGGCTTTCTTTTAAGCAATGCAATTGTCTTGATCATATCTATCTCACATATGTTCCACGCTCACCCTTCGATAAACTCAGGACGAGCGGAAGCAGAAAATTGTAATCGGGAGAAACGTTCGTTCTGAGCCTGTCGAAGTACGAACTAATCCTAAATATCCGAAACTCTTTCATCCACCATTAACGAGATCGTCTTGCTGCTATTCATGAATTTGTCTTCGTCATCTCGAATAGCTTGTCCAGCTTCTGATTGAGCGATCTCGGCTACCGCCAGAGCATCTTCAACATTGTCGAACCAGAATTCACTGATACAGTCAAATTCCGGGCCTTCCATTCCGGGAATTTCTACAATATGATTTCGTATATATTTCTTGATCTGTGGGAAGAGTTTCACTGCCAATGGTGCATGTGACTCTTCATAATGTTTGGCAAATTCCTCTCTCGAAATCCCTTCTTTCCGGTGAATCAGTGCGATTGTTTTGATCATAATCTGATTCCTCCATTCTGCTTTTATTTTGGCTCGATTTGTCCCAGCATTACGGTGTAGCCACACTTGGCCGTTGAATCCAGCACGTATTCCTTGTATTTTGTGAACATCCCCTCCAAATGCTGGTCAATCTCTTCCTGGCTGTAATCAACCGGCACCAGAACATTCATTTCAGCACTTTCAGCCATATCGCGAGCTTCATCCGCATCATCCACCTCGAATACCACAGCCTGAATTCCCTCTCCATTCTGTTCGATGAGTTGCTCAAGAAAGACGTTCTTCCCAGGTATGGGTGCGATTAATTCTATTCCAGCATCCCAACTGATGGCTACATTTATGCCCATAGGTTCACCGGTACCGTTTGCATCATGAAATGTAGCTCCGAGTAATTTCGAGTAGAATTCTTTACTCTTTTCAAGGTCCTTTACCGCTATAACTATCCGATTGACACCTTGTGGTTTCATCCAATCCTCACTTACATCGAGTCATACTTTGGATATATGGAATTTACCTTTCGTTTTAGCAATAACTTGCCCATCACTGATAACTTCCGATTCAACTGTCCCGATCTTTCTCGTTCTGCCCAAAACTTTAGCTTCACAAGTTAAAGTGCCTGGGAAAGCAGGTTTGACATAATTGATCTTCACCTCTATTGTCTTACATATTTCATCGTCATCCAAAATAGACCACAGCGCTGCGCCCATCGCGACATCGGCTATCGAGTAAATCACTCCCCCATGAGCGGTTCCATAATTATTGAGCAATCGATCGTCGATTTCAAGAGTAGCCTTACAAACGCCGTCCTCATAGACTGGGTAGCTCAACCTGAGCAGTTTAGAAAAGGCGCTGTAATCTTCCGGTTTGGGAAGCTCTTTAGGCATTGACTAATCCTTTTAATGAAGATTATAGAGGGTGACCGTCAACGGCAGCCCAGACCACTTCGGACAGCATGAATACCCGATAATCGCCCTGCTCTGCGAGAGCTTTTCTGAGAAAGAGGGTACAACCGGAGCATGGTGTTATGATCGTCTTGTGTTTGATTAATGGGACCAGTGACTCCAACTCATCCGGCTTCATGCAACACAATTCGCTGCCGAACTCAGTTAGTTCGAGCCCTTCTATTTTACTTAGGACAGTGCGAACTGCATCGAGGTCCGGCAGAGAGTTGTTGAGCTCCTGACGATACCGATGACAACCGGGGTAGAAATCGGCCTCAAGCTCAAGCTTACCTCCCTGGAACAGTTGAGCCAGTAACGTGGGATGCCACATTATCTCTTCGGGAACACTATCACTGAACCGTTGGAAAGCCATGTCACAGCCGGCACAATAGGCAAGAATTTTGGTTGCATCAGCGTTCCTCGCCTGTTTCAGATTTTCCTCAAAAAACTCTTTGCTAAGTTCATCTGCTTGCTCAAGATCACCTTCATGCTTGTCATTAACATAGTGCAAATAGAAAGGATCACCACAGCAATATTCTTTGGGAAGAAGGGTATAGTCGACTTTATAATACTCCAACAGTTTGGCAAAGGCTTTCATATCCTGAGGTTCAAGCAGTGGATTGAAACAACTCGCAATTAGAGCATATTCAGCTTTTTCAGCGGTCCGATAACCAAGATCTTCCGTTAGCAATCGTTTACGTTCTTCAGCGTGCTCAGCGCCCTGTGCGACTCCGCCTTCTCGAATTTTGCTGATCATATTTTCGTTCTGCATTTTGACCTCCTTAGTGTATCTTTACACAAGTCGTTTGGATATCATGGTCGTGACCACGTAACTCAGGACAATTTCATCATTTTGGTTTTTTAGCTCAATACGATTACGCAGTATCCCCCGATCCGGTTTGGTCTTCGACTCACGTCTCTCGATTGTTTGATTTAAACACGTAAGCCGATCACCTGGCCGGGCAGGATTAGGAAACTCCATATCTTGCCTTCCCAGAGCAGCAATAACTGCCGCTTCAGGGAAATAACTGGTATTCAACAAATCACTAACGGCGATCATATACGATGACGGCACAGTCAAACCACCATAAATGCTCTTCTTTGCCGCCTCTTCATCGATGTGATATATCTGAGGATCCCATTTCTTAGCAAACTCGATTGCTTCATCCTTATCCACAATGTAACTGCCAGTATCAAACGTTTGGTTTAACTCGAAGTCCTCGAAGTAAAGCATTTTAAATTTAACTTCCACGTTATGCCGAATTATTCCGCTTGGCCACCATTATCTTGGTGCGATACGTGGTAATCGGTTCATCATCATGATTGACAAGTTGGACAGCAAAATGAACGATCCCCCGATCTAATTTCGTTTTCGAGCGTCTCTTCTGAGTTACTGTTGATTTAAGGGTGATGTGGTCACCCGGTCTCATGGGATTAGGGAACTCTTGATCCGTCATCCCCAGAGCACCCATCGCAGCACATTTTGGTAGAATCGTGTTTCCAAGTCGGCTTGCTACCGCCATTATCAGCGAAGATGGTGCCGTCAAACCCCCGTAAATCGACTCTATAGCTGCTTCTTCATCAATGTGATATAGTTGTGGATCCCATTTCTTTGAGAATTCCACTAGTTCGGTTTTATCTATCGTATACGTGTCTGAAACGAGTATTTGTCCAACCTCGTAATCTTCATAGTAACATAACTCCATACTATCTCCATACGGTGAGTTTAGCCGCAAAAATGTCAGGCTTTTTCGATCTGAACCAGACCGGTATTGGAAGGTAAAGCCCCGCCGGGGGAAGGTCTATCAATAGAAAGTACATTGGCACAACCACCGCGATCAATTCCATTCTCATCAGGATCGAACCAGGCACCCTGAGGAAGATCGACCACCCCTGGAATGATCGTTTCAATAAGTTTTACCGGAATAATCATTGTACCACGATCATTAAAAACCCTAACCAAATCACCATCCTTGATCCCCCTGGCTTCAGCATCAATTACATTTATCTTTATTGAATGCGGGTCTAATTCTCGTAACCAGGGGACATTATCAAATTGGGTATGTGCCCGTCTTCGAGTGTGGGTGGTAATGAGCTGCAAAGGGTATTTCTTTGCCAGTGGATCGTTCGGGCTCTCCCACGGTTCGATATATTTGGGAATCGGAGGGCAATCAGGCACATTCATATCAGCGATGGTCTGAGAGTAGATTTCTATCTTTCCGGAAGGGGTATAAAAGGGATTGTTTTCCGGATCCTCAATCTGTGCACGGAAGGGTACATTGGGTTCAGGAAGATCAATCTTATAGATACCGTCTTTTTTAATCGCTTCATGATCGGGGACGGTGCTTTTTTCGAGTATCGCATCGAGCCATTCTTCGTCAGTTTTATCATTAAAACCTTCTAAGTTGAGCCTTTCAGCCAGTTCAGTGGCCACATCCATCGGCGTTCTGGCTTCGTCTATAGGTTCAATGATTTTGTTCCGATAGGCATAGAAGACTGGCACTGCGGCTCCCATGGTAATATCGGCCCTTTCGAAGAAAGTAGTCGATGGGAGCACAATATCGGCGTACTGAGCCGTTGGTGTCATGAACTGCTCTTCAGTAACCACCAAATCCAGTTTGTTAAAGGCCTCAATGGTTTTGTTGGTGTTAGGCCATTGGTTAAGAGGGTTAGCATTGGTTATCCATAGCAGTTTGTAGTCGGCCGAGTAGCCGCCGGATTTCCCCTTGATAATGGCATCGGTGAGCCTAAAGACATTGATGATACCATAACCATAAATATAATAATTACGATTGGGAAGCTTGCCTTCCGGATTGGGAATGGTCTGGTCTACTGGGTTCGGCGGTATCTTGGGACCCGATCCCATTCTTCCCAGAGCATGCGGTCCCCATGACTTGCCACCACACGATCCGCCGGGTTTGCCGATATTTCCGGTCATCGCTGCCAGTGTGATAGCTGCTCGATGGTATTGCTCACCATAAGCCGTTCGTCCAGGCCCGATTCCGGTAATGAGTGCAGCCGGTTTAGTGGTGGCATATTCCCGAGCTAGTTTTCGGATGGTATCCGCCGGGATTCTGGTGATTTCGGATGCCCATTCCGGGGTTTTAGCTACACCATCTTCATTGCCCAAAATGTAATCTTTAAACGCATCAAATCCAACAGTGAACTTATCTAAGAATGCCTGGTCCTGGAGGTTTTCGGTTACCATCACATTTGCCATAGCAACCAGCATTGCCGTATCCGAGCCTGGCCGGATGGGTATCCAGTGGTTGGCGAATGTAGCAGTTGAGACGGTGAATCTTGGGTCAACCGATATGATCTTGACTCCGGCTTCTTTGGCCTGAGCCAGATACCATGCGGTATTGCTATCCTGAATGGTGGTCGCCGGATCCCATCCCCACATAATGATCAGTTTGGAATTGAGAAAATCATCACGGGTATGAGCCGTCCAGCCCATTCCAAAGCAGGTAAGTTCGGCGAATATACCGCCCTCGTAGGAATGCAAACCCCAGGGTCGAGTGTAACCTCCTCCTTCCATCATGCAGAAAAGCCGACTCATGCGCCGCCAGGTGTCATGCAGCATTCCCTGATCTCCACCGGACACCCAGTGAACAATGGAAGCAGGTCCGTGAGTATCGATGATCCGTTTGATCTCGCTGGCGATGGTATCTAAAGCCTCATCCCACGAGATCGGTTCGAACTGGCCGCTCCCTCGAGGCCCCACACGCTTCATTGGTTGCTTGAGTCGATCGGGGTGATATATCCTTTGCCTCCAAGAACGCCCGCGCAAGCATGCCCGAACCTGGGTATTATCGCTATCATCGTCCGCTTCGATCCTGGTGATGACACCATCTTTAACGTGGGCTTTCAGAGGACAACCACCGCCACAGTGTGCGGCACAAGTAGTGGTAATAACGTTTTCCGTGCTGCTTTTACTCATCTTCCTGGACTCCTTCGTTCCAAGTGGTAGGGTGGGTGAAATGCAATGTAACCCACCATCCACTCTGTTATCATCATTGTTCAGTTGTGATGGGTTATGCTTCGCTGCACCCATCCTACTTCTTCAGGATCGCTTGGGTGCGAGGCTGAAGCCTCGCGCTACGTTTCCATTTTCCAATAGTGAAATTCGGTCATCGTTCCACCAAACTCAGTGGTATCAAAATACGCGAATTCCATTACACCCATGTCTTTGTAGAACAGCGGCTCCAGACCTTTCTTGGCAAATTCCGCTTTCATGGCATCCATATCATCCACTGGAAAGGCAATATGATGAATGCCATCACCATTGCTAGCAAGAAATTCGGTGTACAGATTCTCGCCTTCAACTGGTTGAATCAGTTCAAGTTCGAGGTCGCCCGACTTGGCAAAAGCAACCTTTATCTTGGTATTAACCGGCTTGCCGCGCAGGATGGCACCATCCATATCGACATCGATTACTTCTGAAAACTCCATGCCAAATATCCTTTGATAATACTCACATGTCTTCTGAATATCACTCACTACATAGCCAAGCTGGCATATCGGGGAAAACTGGTTTTGTTGTTCAGTCATTGTATTCCCTCCTCAATTAGTAAATTAATGAAATCACCGGTTTCGACTTCACAATTATCGATGGCTTCAGGGTTGAATCATACTGAAAACCCTCAGCTTCCTGTGCCTTTCCGTATTTAGCTTCCATCTCTTCTATGGGACCTGCATCGAGCGCTCGGGTGGGGCAGGCAGCCACACAAATCGGAGGTTTTCCCTCTTCCCATCGATCAATACAGAAATTGCACTTCTGCATTTTAGCGTTCTGCTCATCACCGAACTGCGGTGCCTCATACGGACAAGAATCAATACACATACCACACTCATCTTTCCCCACACAAACCTCCTGATCCACTATCACGATACCATCCTCAGCCCTCTTGGTTATGGCATCATGAGGACAGGCCGGTATGCAATATGGATCGGCACAATGGTAGCACGGAGTAGCCATAAAGGCCATGAACAGATCTGGGTATTTGCCACGCTGGATTTCTGAAATTCTTATCCAGCTAGCAGGCCCCGCCGGGACATCATGCCAATCCTTGCAGGCGATCACACACGTCCAACAGCCGGTACATCGGGTTTGATCAAAGTAGAAGGCAAGTTGCATCGATCCTCCTTTTGGTTTGGGGGATTAACATTATTTTGCATTATAGAGACGTCCCGACGGGACGTCTCTATAATGCAATACCGGTCTAAATCTTAGCAGCCACTTGTGCTGCCTGATAAGCCACCGAAGCTGCGTTCCGAGGCTTTACGCAGTCACCAACGGCATAGACTTCCGGTACAATACCTTCAAGTTCTTGAGCCAGCCTGTTTTCGGATCGCATTCCCACTGCTAACACCACCGTGTCGGCCGACAATTCTAGAACCTCCCCATTGTAACGCATGACCACATGTTTCTCCACGATTTCGAGAACAGCCGTGTTCGGATACATGGGAACTCTGAGATCAATAAGTCTCTTCAACAATGTCCGGAAAGTCACTCTCTCTAGCGTTAATCCGAAAGCAGCACGAGTAACCACGCTCACATCTTTACTTTGTTCCGCTAACATAAGAGCAGTCTCCAGCGCAGTATACCGTCCCCCGAACACTACTATCCTGCCCTCAGGCTTAATCTTCCCACTGATTACATCCAGTGCCTGAACCACATTTTTTCTTTGAAAACCGGGAACATCGAGCACGGCCGGTACTGCTCCCGTAGCAATCACTACAGCATCAGGTTTGGCTTCAATCACTTTTGCTTTGGTGACCTCAACACCCATATATATTTCCACTTCGTATTTATCCAAAGACTGCTTTAAAAAATGTAGAAGATTGACGAAATCCTCCTTATCGTTTACCGCTCTAGCAATATTCCATTGTCCCCCAAGTTCAGCGTCCTTTTCATAAATGGTGACGTGATGCCCTCGTTCAACCAATATCAAAGCAGTTTGTAAACCAGCCAATCCACCACCAACGATCATCACTTCTTTAACTGGACTAGCAGCCTTCGGTGGATATTGGGATTCCAAATTCAGGTAAGGATTAACCGAACATGAACCGCCCCCCATAGCAGCTTCAAAACTTAAGCAATTCATGCAGTAGATACAGCGCCGGATTTCATCGGCTCGCCCTTGGCGTAATTTGTTCGGGAGTTCGGGATCAGCAAGTAAGGGTCGACCCAGAGCTACAAAGTCAGCTCTCCCATCCGCGACGACCTCTTGTGCCAGCTCCGGTGTGATCTTTCCAGCCGCCATCACCGGCACTAATACCGCTTTCTTGATTCCATCTACTAATGACAACATCGAACCATTTGGATACAAATAAGAGGGAATAGTTGTCGTTGCCCAGAACTCAATCCCTCGGGAAACGCTGATAGCATCTGCACCAGCGGATTCGAGCATAACTGCATGCTGTGCAGCTTCCTCTATTGTGATGCCACCATCGAGGTCATCGCTGCCATTAATTCGAATTAAAATGGGCAAATACGATCCCACTTCCTTTCTAATACGCTCAACAATCCTACGAGGAAAACGGACCCGATTTTCGGCAGAACCCCCATAATCATCCGTTCGACGGTTGGTGATCGGCGACATAAACATTCCCGCCAGAGAACCGTGGCAGGAATGGATTTCAATCAGGTCCGCTCCGGCCTCCTTAGCCCGGCGTGACGTTTGGCCGAAATCATCGATATAGCGTTCGATATCCTCATGATTGAGTACCTGATAAGGAATATCATCACTAAGCCAGGGCATTTCCGATGGCACTTTCATGGTGATACCTTGAGGGACAAACCCGGCGAACAGATACAGCATACCCACGTGCATAAGTTGAACGCCAACTTTCACACCATAACTATGGATTACATCGATCAGCCGGGACCAATCCTCAACCCAGCTATCATCACTCAGAGCCATGTTGAACATAAGGGGAGCGTCAGCACTAACACCGGCATATGCAGGAATGATGAGGCCCACGCCACCTTCAGCACGAGCTCGATAGTAATCGAGCAGTCTCTCCGATAGCCTGCCATCCGGTTCGGGGAGTTGCGAGGCCATGGCAGGCATTACGATTCGGTTTTCGAGTCGCAATGAGCCGATGTTGCCAGGCTGGAAAAGTGCTGAGAAATCTGTCATGACTTAATACCGTGTCATTCCGGGCTTGACCCGGAATCTACATCCCCACCCATCTAGATTCCTCTTTCCGGCATCGGAAGGACGGGAATGACACAAAAGGGTTTTTGCTCTCGCGCATACTACCACCGGCGATATCTTGTTCTCGCGATGACGTATCAATTTAATGCTAGTTTGCCTTGTAAACCTTGCAAAGGAGAGCACGGTTGCACCAACCACCAGACAGTTCGTCGCAGAACTCGGGATCGTCGAGGGTGAGCACATTAGCATTGGACTCCCATACACCACTGAGTTCCGGTTCGTTGGCCGGCTTTTCAGGGAACCACCAGCTCGCCTGGCAATTTACTACATTGGGCAAGATTCCATCGTTATATCTGGCCTTCTGTTTAATCTTGCCACGGCGAGTTTCGATGTAGGCCCAATCGCCATCATTTATTCCCAGATCCCGAGCTGTATCGGGATGAATATCCATCAGAGGGTCAGGATGCTTCTCACGGGAACCGATTCCCCACTGCATGAACTCGGAGTGATACATGGGTCGATAATTGCCGCCAGTATTTAAAATAAGCGGATACTCTTTAGCCACTTCGGGGAGCCTGAGTGGACTCTCAGGGGGTTCCTCGTAGAAAGGCATGGGATCATAGTCCAGTTTTTCGAGGATGGTGGAATAAAGCTCAACCTTACCTGAAGGTGTGGGGAATCCAGTCTTTTCATATGGTTTTACATCGAATGTATCCGGAAAGACTATCATTCGATCCACACAATCCCGGAAGGTCAGTCCGCACAACTGCAATCGATAATCGCTCACTTCTTCTGTGGTTTTCCATGGCCAGTATTCATCCTGTCCCACACTCAAAGCTAACGCGCGGAAGAACTCATAGATGTCCCGGCGCTCTCCCAGAGGCTCGATGGCCTTCTCACCAGCCCATAGCAAACTGGCAAAATCCATCATGTTGGTGCACAGGTCCCGTTCCATCCAGCTGGTAGCTGGGAAAACATAATCTGCCAGTTGAGCCGTGGGTGTCATGACCAGTTCTTGAACTACAGAAAGATCAAGGTTGTCGCTCTTGAGCGCCTCGTATACCAACTTGGTGTTTCCACCCCAGGCCATCGGATTTGAGCCCCAGCAGATGAGTGACTTGATCGGGTAGGGTTCACCAGAGAGGATGGAACGCCAGAGCATGGTGGTATGAGCCTGTATCTGTACCGTCACCGGTGCAGGAACACCGTATACCCGTTCGATATGCGGGGCCATCATACTCCAGCCCTTGAGTGAAACCAACCGACAAACATCGAAACCCATCATTTTTTCACGCGCTTCCATGGGGAGACGCTCCATCATGGAAAGCTCAGCTTCAGTAATGAATTTTCCGCCGTTATTGGTCGATCCCGGCCGGGTTATGAGATGTCCCCCAAATTCCCCCAGGTAGCCGCAAATGGCGCGCATAATTACTTTTGCGTGTTCTGTACGGGTGCCATTCAAACCTAACTGATCGATGGCTACACCATATGGCATGGCTGATGGACCGTGGGTGGCATACGTCCGTGCAGCTTCGACAATCTTCTCTGCGGGAACACCGGTTATTTCAGCTACTTTCTCTGGCGGATATTCTTGAACCCGTTCTTTGAGCTTATCGAACCCTACGGTCCAATTCTGGACGAAATCTTTATTATAGAGTTCTTCATTGATAATGACGTTGAGCCAGGCCATGGCCAGTGCAGTATCGGTGCCAGGCCGCAACTGGAGCCAGATATCGGCGATATCGGTGGTTTTAGTCCGCCGGGGATCTATCGCTATTATCTTGATATCCCTCTCCTTCTTCATTCGGAGAAGGTGGGTCCAGCTTCTCATCTCCGATTGGGCTGGATTGCTACCCCAGAAGACAGCGCAGCCTGAGTTAGATAGGTCAGTGGACCAGGTAGTTACGTCCCCAGTGACCGCCATGTTGATACCCATATCATTTATGCCGCAGATTATTCCGGGAGCGAAAATGTTGTGCGGATTGCCAAAAAGGGTAGCAAAGCGGCCCCGTGGCCAGTAGTCGTTACCTCGATAGGTTCCCTCAAAGAATCCCAGCATTTCCGGCCCATATTTATCTTTGAGTTCGAGAAGTTTTGGCCCGATCTCAGTCATGGCATCATCCCAACTAATCTGTTGCCATTTGCCTTCACCGCGTTTGCCCATGCGCTTGAGGGGATACATGATCTGATCCGGATGATACAGCCATTTGGGAGCGATGCCGGGCCGCTCGCAGGTAAAACCGTGGCTCAAAAAGTGATCCTTGTTTCCTTCGATCTTGACAACCTTGCCGTCTTCAACATGAACCAGAACTCCGCAGAGTGCAGCGCAGAACTGGCAGGCGGTTTTTTTGATTTCATAAGAACCCATCCCAAGACCTCCCATTCAAATGGTTACCTTACTGTTTTGTGCGAAATTCTAGCATTACCTGAAGCGAGTGTCAAGTTATTACGGTACGTTTCATACATTATGTTCATAATATTTGCTTTTATTTTATTTATCAGCCACTTTATACATAGCAATTGATACATTCGGAACCAACAATAATGCTAATAGAAAGTGCAAATACTTGAATTTAATGTAGACAGTTTTGGGTCTATCCAATATTAGCTTTATATCTAAGAAAAGCAGCTATTTCACCAGCTTCTTTTAAGGTATCAATACGATCACAAAAATCTACTGTAGCACTTGATTGATTTGCCAACTCCACTATCTCATTGACCAAATCAACTGCAAAAAGCGAGTCTGAACCACATTTGGAACATATATCAACATCGCCTGATTCCAGATTTTCACAAACACGACATCGTTTCCCTGTTATTTTGTAGTCTCGATTAATTATAATTTCTTCAACCTGACCGGATTTTAAAGCATACAAAACATTTGTAACGCCAACAATGCCCAACCCATCCCTGAGATATTCTGCACGAATTTTTTCCCAAAGGTCCAGTTCCGATTGACGTTCCTGCTCGAAAAACAATCCCATTATCTCTTTGTTGATAGTATCTTCACCTTTGCGCAAATCAATCGCTTTTTGTCCGACTTTTTCCTGCAAGTTTTGGGGTAAATTATTGAAAAGGATTTGCAGCACTTCTTTCCCACCTACCAACAAAATACGTCGAAACTCTTCGGTTTTCTCAAGTTCCGTAAGCGCATCAACAATTTCACGCGAATACAATAGCAATTGCTTATCCCGCCTACGTTCATACCTTTGTTGAGACCAGCCTCCCTTCTTGACATGATTTTTGATATTCCCTTCGATGGTAGATTCGTTACCGGCAATAGCCGATGATATCAGAAAAATACGTGCTTTTTTATTATCTGCAATTACCACCGCCACGTTTTCATATTCTTCCTTTAATTCCGCAAGTGGACGAATATAGGGTGATGAATCAAACCAAATAATGTCTTTAACAGGTACTGGCAATCGATACACTTCAAAGAAATCGAGTCCCCAACACGAAAATATACATAGTGAACCAGATTCCATCGGATTCTTTTCCAGGTGTTTCTTAATTACGTTCACATTTTCTTCGAAAAGCTCTCTTTCGTCTTTCTCGGTATCATTGATCTTAAGAACACGTCGTACCTGTTCAAAACCTCGATCCAAATTGTATAAAGAATTTGGACTTGATATGTACAGACTTAGGCATGATTTATCCTTGGTAGATATTTCCGACAGTTGGGTTAAATCGATGTCCGCAAGCATTAAAACTCCTTTTCCCCAATTCCAAATAATGCGCCCATTGTATTTGAGATCACCGGTCGCAAAGGTTTTTGGAGAGCATACCTGATTATGCAACTATTTTCAAATCTATACCGGGGTAAAAGAAAACCGCCCCCATATTGATATGGAGGCGGTATCTGTTTTGTTAATTATGATATTCCGTTCAAGCTTAAACGAGCGCGCTCATACCGAGGACTCTTCCACCAACGATAAGCTTCTGAATCTCGGGGTTGCCCTCCGGAGGGAACATAGCTCTGGCATCTCTGAAATATCGTTCTACAGGGTATTCTTCGGCAAGGCCCCAGGCACCATGAACCTTCATAGCATTTGATGTTACTTTGAGAGCCACTTCATTAGCAAGATATTTACCGCCGCAAGCTGGGATGATAGCTTCCTTGCCCGCATCCAGAAGTGAATATGCTTTGTAGCAAAGTAACCTGGCAGCCTCGGTTTCGACTACTGACTCAGCGATAAGACCTTGAATCATCTGGAATTTCCCGATCTTCCTGCCAAATTGCACTCTCTGCTGAGCATACCTGATTGCTGCTTCAATAGCAGCCTGGGCAATTCCGATGGAGAACATTCCAACAGTAGCCCGGGTAAATCCCAACTCACCCGTCAGTTTATTCATAGCTCCCGTTCCAGCACCGGCTATGAGATTCTCTTTCGGAACCTTGCAATCGGTGAAGGTCATTATCGCAGAAGGGGCACAACGCAGGCCTATCTTTGGAATAGTGGTAGCCTCAAATGGGGATTCTCTCCGATCAACGAGGAAAATGGCCAACCCATCCATTCCCTGGCTCCTATCTTCGGAAGCAAAGAGAATCGTAATATCAGCAAAGTTACCACCGGTAACCCATGCCTTCTGACCATTCACCACATAGTGATCGCCCTGCAACACAGCAGTGGTCTCAACACCACGCAGGTCGGATCCGACATTGGGCTCGGTTAAAGCAAAAGCACCCATCAAATCAAGAGACTGTAATCCCGGTAAATACTTTTTCTTTTGCTCCTCGGTTGCCAGCTTTGCAACCAGATAACCACCACCAGAACCCAGTGACACGGCCAGGCTGGGCCAAACACGTGAAAGCTCTTCCTGGAGTAATCCGTTCGTGATATAAGGTATTTCCGTGCCACCATCCTCTTTCTTCATGATGCCAAGACAGTAGTCCCACGGCAACAGTTTCTTAATTAGATCAACGAGTATTTCCCTCGGGAATGGGGTATATTTCTGTTCATATTCATTCACGAGTGGTGCGATTTCCTTTTCCAGGAAAGCCCGCACATTTTTTTGCAGCATCGCTTGTTCTTCGGTGAACTCGAAATCCATTTTTCTAATCTCCTTATTCTAGATTCTACTCAAGCAATAGTCCCATTTTTGAGGATTGCTTAATACTCCCGTTCACACGACAACCCTCCCATTTTGGGAGGGTTGAAGGTTATATCACTTCAGGGAAAGGTATCAGTTAATCACTGATTCTGAAACCAGTATGTTTAACCTAGCCGTCAGCGCTTTCGAATATCTTGGGAGGCGGTCCTTTTAGAAGTTCGCAAGCAAGCGCTGTGAATGGGCAGGGTTGCCTAAGATCCAATCCAATATCCAGAACATGGCTCATGTCCTTTGCTCCGACGTAGTACGTCGGCGGCGGCGGATCAGTCCACATGGTCTTGATCCACTGATAGTTTGTTGCAATAAAACTGCCACCAGAACCACCCTGGATGTGTTTAACCAGCATTTCTTCGGAAGCTCCATTCCGGATCCCCCAATTGATGGCTTCGGCAAGCACCCAGGAATTGATCGTTGCGCAAATGTTATTGGCCAGTTTGACGATTTGGCCCATACCTAATTCGCCGCAATAGGTTATAGTCCCCATCGTCTCAATCAGGGCTCGATATTTTTCAACCGCATCTTTGTCACCACCCACACTGATACCGAGAGTACCGGCCTCGGCTCCCATGCGAGCACCTACCACCGGAGCATCCAGAACATCGATGCTCTTAGGTTTTCCCGCGTCTGCTACTTTCCGGCAAAACGATGGAGCAAACGTGCCCATGAGGATGATACCCGAATCATTTTTAAGCCCTTCCATGAGTCCATTGTGCCCGAAGATCACTTCATCAGCCTGTTTATCGTTCTGGACCATAATGAGCACAGCATCTACATTTTCGCCAACTTCTTTAGCAGTGGCACACTCTTTAGCTCCCAGAGCCACCATCTCTTCGATTGGCTGTCGTCTTACATGACCTGTGACATACGTCTCGAACCCTTTCTTTACCACGTTCTTTGCCATGGGCAATCCGATATCTCCCATGCCAATAAACCCAGCTTTCATTGCGATTTCACCTCCCTTTTCGATTTTTAAAATCCTGTAGGGGTTCAACATGTTGAATCCCTACTCTTTAAATGATCACGCCCTGTTCTTTCAGGGCTGACAAATCATCCCAGCTATATCCATAATCCATGAGGACCGTCTCTGTGTCTTGTCCCAATTCCGGAGCGAGGGTCCTGATAGTGCCCGGAGTTTCACTGAAGGTGACGGGCGAATGGATCATTTTGAATTTATATCCATCTACCTCCACCTCTTCGAAAAAGCCATTTTCATATGCCTGTTGATCATTTGCCACATCCAACGGAGTCTGAACCCTGCCGAGAACGATGTCGAAATCTTTCGCAACTTGGTCCCATTCATCAGCCGTCTTGGTAGCAGCGATTTTGTCCATTTCAGGGATCAGGAACATATTCTGTTCCACGCGTTTCATATGAGAATTGAACCTTTCGTCATGCTCCCACTCAGGGTTGCCAATAGCTTTGCAGAATCGATCCCAGAAAAGATCGGTCTGAGGCATGACGAACATGATCCACTTATCATCCTTTGTCTTATAGACATTCCACATAAAATTAGAGACTCTGGTTCTGTCAGTTTTTGGAATGTTGACACCCATATTGAGAGCAGCTCCAATATCAAAAGCAGCCCCGAAGACCGCGAAATGGAAGAGGTTCACTTCAACCTTCTGCCCGATCCCTGTTTTCTCTCGGGCATACAGTGCAGCCGAGACGGCTCCGGCTATACATGGAGCTACCTGGTTGTCTCCTAAGCCTGCCCGTTGCGGACGTGGGTCTTCATCGGTGGAAATCCGGTCCATCATCCCGCTCCTGGCCCACCATGCCGCATAGTCGAAACCGGGCTTGTATTTGTCAGGCCCCTTTGTTCCATAGCCTGTTGCCTGGCAATAGATCAGTTTGGGATTGATCTTCTTTAAGGTCTCATAATCAAGGCCCTGTTTTTCAATTGCGCCAGCATCAAAGTTGGTGGTAAACACATCCGCAGTTTCGATAAGTTTGAAAAGGATTTCTTTGCCTTTCTCTGTTTTGAGATCAATTCCGACGCTCTTTTTGTTGCGGTTGAAATAATGGAACCACATGCTGATCTTGAGTTCCTGGGGTGGCATAACACCCTCGATCGGGACGGGAAATCGGACAGCGTCCCCACCCATCTTGAAGTTTTCAATTTTGATTACTTCTGCCCCCCAGTCAGCTAGCATCGCCGTGGCAGTGGGCACGAGTAGGAAATGCCCCATCTCTATAATCTTGACGCCTTCGAGAGCTCCTTTAGTCAATTGTTCAACCTCCTTTGAGTTTTTGACGCAGCACCGATGCTACATTGTAAGAGCCCAATACAGGATAATTGGCTGTGGTCAGATATCTCCAGTGGAAAGATGTGGTTGTCTGTTGTAGTCTTTCCCTGTTTTCTCTCCCCCCGTTTCTTCTGTGGGATTCTAGCACCTGACGAAATCCACTGTCAATGCTCTCAAACGTACGCTAACTACAGTCATCACCATTCAAAAATCGACCATACGGAAACAACATAACCAGCACTATTGGCTGAGATTATCATATGCAGCCAAACCAGCATATTTAGCTTTACTGCCCAGTTCTTCTTCAATACGCAGCAGTCGATTGTACTTAGCCACGCGCTCGGAACGGCAGGGAGCACCAGTTTTGATTTGACCGGTATTCAGACCAACGCACAGATCGCTAATTGTAGTATCCTCCGTCTCTCCGGAGCGATGACTGACAACTGCTGTCCATCCCGCTTTTCTGGCCATATCGATAGCCGACCGCGTTTCAGTCAAGGTTCCAATCTGATTGAGTTTTATCAGTACTGAATTACTCGCTTTCTCATCAATCCCTTTGGATATCCTTTCGATATTCGTAACATAAAGATCGTCACCAACCACTTGCACCTTCTTTCCGAGCTTCTCAGTGATTATCCGCCAACCTTCCCAGTCGTCTTCGGCCAAACCATCTTCGATACTAATAATGGGGAAACTGGACGCCAAATCAATATAGTAATCGACCATTTCGGCACTGCTCAGCTTGCGACCTTCTTTGGCCAGATCGTATTGGCCATCAATGAAAAATTCGCTGGAAGCCGGATCGAGCGCAATGAAACAGTCCTTGCCAGGCTTGTACCCCGCTGCCTCGATGGCATCGACCACTATCTGAACTGCCGCTTTGTTGGCAGGCAACGACGGAGCAAAACCGCCTTCATCACCAACCGCTGTGCCCAGCCCCTTGCTTTTTAGCAGCTTCTTGAGCGTCTGATAGATTTCCGCACCCATTCGAAGCGCACCCGAGAAGGTCTGAGCGCCAGCAGGTACGATCATGAACTCCTGAAGATCGACTGAATCTTCAGCATGCTTTCCACCATTCAGGATATTCATCATCGGTACAGGAAGAAGATGGGCACCATTCCCACCGAGATAGCGATAGAGCGGCATTTTTGACGCGCTGGCAGCAGCATGAGCAACAGCAAGCGAAACTCCCAGGATTGCATTGGCACCAAGATTCGACTTGGCAGGAGTGCTATCAAGCACGAGCATTGTCCGGTCGATTTCTTCTTGCTCCGTTGCTGTCATCCCTACTAATGCCGGACCGATCCGATCATTGACATTGGCCACAGCCTGTAAAACGCCTTTCCCTCCAAACCGGCTTTTATCTCCATCACGAAGTTCGAGAGCTTCGTGGCTTCCGGTACTAGCTCCCGAGGGGACAGCCGCTCGCCCCAAAGTTCCATCACTAAGTTGGCAATCCACCTCAACAGTCGGATTGCCCCTGGAATCCAGAATTTCCCTGGCCTTGATTTTTTCGATTTTCATTTCGTGCCTCCCTGCTTAGTTCCTCTCCCTCGATGGGAGAGGTTAGGTGAGGGTGAAAAATACCCCTCCCTATGACTCACTCCGCTAGCGCATAATTGCTAGTCAAAGAGTCATAGCGTCGCCATAAATTGGAAGTATGCCAGTATAATGGCCTTCACACCCCAGCCATCAGCTTGTCGAAGTCCTCCACTTTGACGGCCGGTGATGTAGTGAACGCAATTCCGGTGGTTTTGCTAAGGGCAACTGAGGCTTTCATCGCCTCTCCCACACCCGGTAAGTCAACAATCAAGACCAGATCATTGCCTCCCAGCATGGCATACATGGAGGTTATTTCGCCACCGTAACCCTTCATCAAGTCAGCAGCCTTGCTTGTACGATCGGCACTGATCCCTTTCAATGCCTCTGCCGAGTACTTGCCAAACATCATGAACGTTGCCATACCAATCCCCCCTCTTTGTTTATCGAGGCTAAAGCCTCGCACTACGTTTCCGGGCGACCTCATTTGTGCAGTCAAACACTAACAGCAGCCAGTGCCTTCTCTACTGCGTCTTTGGCATCTTTGGCAAGGATTATCGAATCTTTCAGCTTTCCACGCTGGGACAATTCCCAAGTATCTAAGCCAACCACTGGAATTCCTCTGGCCAGGGCATGTCCGATTTCCGAAAGGGTCCCGTATTGCCCATCGATCGCAATCACCACTTCAACCGATTTGATGATGATCACATTGCGCATCTCACCTATTCCGGTAACGATGGGGGTGTCAACGTATGCATTCGCATCTTCGGCTCTGTTGCCGGGGAGAATCCCTATGGTTCGGCCACCTGCCTCTCGTGCTCCCCTGCAAGCAGCTTCCATTACTCCACCCAATCCACCGCATACGAGCGTTGCACCATGCTCAGCCAGCTCGCGGCCTACTCCTTCGGCTAAAATTGCCACCTTCTTGGAACATCTGCCGCCGCCGATAACTCCGATAAACACAGATATATCCTTTGATATTGTGCCGTATCTGCCTAATGTCTATTTTGCCCGCGGGTGCGAGCTCTCATAGACTTTACGAACGTGTTCGCTGGTCAGGTGAGTGTATATCTGAGTGGTTGAAATATTGGCATGCCCCAGGAACTCTTGAAGTTCCCGTAAATTCATTTTCCCGCTATGGAGAAGATGCGTAGCAATACTGTGGCGAAGAGTATGAGGGGTGATTTCATTTTCGATTCCTAAGGTTTTTGCATAGTTCTTCAGAATGAGCCAAAGGCCTTGCCTGGTCAGGCGACGTCCACGCACATTCACGAACAGGGCCTGCTCATCTTGGCGAGCTATCTGAGGGCGAGTTTCCTGAATGTATGCTATCAGGTCCCTGATGGCTTGTTCATGGATGGGAATCAACCGCTCTTTTGAGCCTTTGCCAAAACAACGGATAAACCCATCATCAAGGTTTACATCATCGACATTTAGCGTGATGAGTTCTGTCACCCGCATGCCAGTAGCATAGAGTGTCTCGAGCATAGTTTTATCTCTTATAGCCTCAGGTGTGGATTGCTTGGTTGGTTCTGATAGTAACTCCTCCACCTGGGAAACAGAGAGGACCTTAGGCAACGTTTTTCCCAGCCTGGCACCAGCTATATTCTCCGTTGGATCCGCTTTCACAACGCCTTCACTAACCAGAAAATTGAAAAACGATTTAACTGCGGCCACTTTTCTGGCAACCGTGGCTGGGGCATATTGCCTTTCCTTAAGTTTTAAAACATGGGTCATGAGCATGTCCCGATCTACGGCAGTCCAATCCGGAGAACCCAAGCCTTTCTCTTTGCACTGAGCTTCGACGAAGGCAGCAAACTGGGTCAAATCATTTTTGTAGGCGGAAATTGTATTTTGGGAAAACCCCTTTTCAACAGTGATATAGTTTAGGAAATTTCCGATCATGTAACCCATAATTTGTTTCCTTTGAGGATAAATTTAGGCATCGATGTGGATTTCGACGACTAGCATTGTAACAAAACCGGCTATTTATTGTAAAGTAGGAAAACACATTCCAGGGTATAAAGAACTACGTCTCATCCGAGCAGAGTCTCGGACGAGGTGGCCCTTCCGGTATCGGATGGACAGTGACATAACAAATTCCAAAATCCAAATGCCATGAAGCCATGCCCTGAAATAGTGTTTAACATTTGTCATTTGGTCTTAATTTGAACTTTGCACTTTGATATTTGGCTTTGCGCGTTATCGACAACGTTTTGTCGATGTGGCGCAATAAGCGCTTAATGGGGTTTTACATGTGGAATGAGGGAATGGGGTTTTTCCTGGCCATAAGTTTCCATCAATTCCTCATCGTCCATGATTTGGCGAGGATTCCCATCTGCCACGATTTGACCGCTATCCAGCATG
The DNA here is from genome assembly GCA_013203045.1 of Chloroflexota bacterium. Lineage (GTDB taxonomy): Bacteria > Chloroflexota > Dehalococcoidia > SZUA-161 > SpSt-899 > JABMQN01. Next base: position 32,887 of record JABMQN010000003.1, on the reverse strand, counting down.
ACCACACGGTCACATACTTCTAAAATGAGTTCGAGGTCATGAGAGGAAATCAGAATCGTTTGTTTGGAGGCTTGCAAAAGATTAATGACTCGACGGCGAGAACGCATACCGAGATTGGCACTTGGCTCATCGTATATCACCAGGTCAGGCCGCATGGCTAGCACGCCTGCAATCGAGACCATCCGCTTCTCTCCCCCGGAAAGATGGTGTGGCGGCCTTCCTGCAAGTTCCTGGCATCCTACATCTAAAAGCGCTTCAGATACCCGCATTTCAATCTCATTCTTCGGAAGTCCCATGTTTTGCGGTCCGAAAGCCACATCGTCGCGTACCGAGGGGCAAAATAATTGATCATCGGGATTCTGAAAGACCATCCCGATTTCGGGGTGGAAGTCTCCGCTTTTTACCGGTTTGCCCAACACGAATACTTCACCTTTGGAAGGCTTTAGCACCCCACATATCGAAAGGAACAACGTGGTTTTCCCGGCTCCGTTGGGGCCTATCAACCCAACTTTCTCCCCGGATTGTATTTCCAGGTTGATATCTCGCAAAACATCAGCCTTATCCGGATACGAGAAGCTCAATCCGCTAACTTCAAGAGCCAAATCAATTGATTTCGCAGACATGTTTAAACTAATACTCGCATTATGTTAATACCTGAACCACAACAAATCCAGTTGCAAGCAGGACTAGTAGCCCCAGTGCCAGGATATCACGGGTAGCAGCTTGGAAACCAACTTGGGCCATTTTTGTATCTCGACCGTAACCGCGTATAATCATTGCCTTGTAAATCCATTCGGACCGTTCGTAGGTGCGTACCAAAATACTCCCTCCCAACCATGCCAGCGTATTGAATCCCCGTCGGCTGAAGCGTCGCGCCTTAAATCCCCTGAGCCTCAGTGCGGTCTCCATCTGGTGTAAGTAATTCCCAATCTCAAAAAGATAACGGAAAGTGAGCAGAGTCATATCTGCCAGTATAGATGGAAGCCCAAGAGAACGCATTGCCTTTATAGAAATGATGAGGGGAGCAGTACTAAAGAGGATCAATCCCAACGTAAGAATACAGAAAAATCTTACGGATATTAAAAGGGCAGCCTCGCATCCCTCTTTGTTCACATCCAGAATTCCAATGTTGAAAAGGACATCTGAACCTGAAATGAATGGCAACATAATCACTACGATGAACAAGAAAAAGGAGGGATATCGCAATCGAGCCAGGATGAATGATATGGGGATTCTGGAGATTGCGAATATAGTGATTGTTACTGCTGCCATTGCTGGTAACAAGTACAAATGGCTCACAAATGAAAAGGCAAAAATCAGCAGTATGAAACCAATCAGCTTGAAACGGGGGTCCCAGCGATGGATCGGAGAATTGAGGTGCGCATGTTGATCCAGAACAAACTTCATATTCCAATTAACATCTGCGGCCTGACCCTGAGTAAGAACATAGTCACGAATGCAGTGAATGCCCCTTCAATAAACATCAGCGGTACATGCCCGAGTGCCAACGCTAGTATAGCATTTCTTTCATCGTCAGCATCCATATCAGCGGGGATGAAATTAATTAGTAGAACAACGAACAAACCTGTAGAAATTCCGATTGCACACAGGCTCGCCAGAAATCCGAAGATCCCGGTTCCAGTCCGATTCGCTTCTCCAAACAAGGTTCGTAAACGAAAGATATGATAGGCCACAAGTGCGGGCAATCCGATCACAATCGCGTTTACTCCAAGTGTGGAAAGGCCCCCATGACCGAACATTACTGCTTGCAGAAAGAGCCCTATCAGAATAGCGGGAAAGGCAAAATACCCTAATATTGATCCCATCAAGCCACTCAATATGAGATGCACACTCGTTGGAGGTACGGGAATGTGAATCCATGAGGCAACGAAAAAGGCGGCCGTCAGGAGGGAAGCCTTGGGTATTTTTTCTCGAGGGTCTCCCTCCTTTCTTATTTTGTAAAGAGCAAACGCTGTGACCGGGACTGCTATTGCATAACCGGCAGCACAGACAGCAGTTGGGAGGTAGCCATCAGGAATGTGCATTATGCTTTTCTCCGCTTGAAAAACAGGGCTGTGCCCAAGATACCCCAGATCACACAAACAGCCATGATTATAATCTGGCCGGTGGAGTAGCCGCTTGAACTGCTGCCACTCACAGAGCCCTCGTCAATCGTTATATGAATCATATCTCCATGACCTGCCTGACGGACTTGAATATCCCATGTGCCAGGAATTGAGGTATCAGGAGTGAAGCTAAAACGACCTTCTTCATCGCAGGTTCCGGTAAGCCACGGTGTTGATGGATTATCGGGTGCGTAAATTGATACCTGGGCTTTGGCCATCGGTTCGCCGCTATCATATTTAGCAACGATCTCTATGTTGGTAGCAACGGTGTACTCAATCTTGGCGCCATGCGCATAAGCTGTAGTCGGCAAATATAAAATTGCCAATATAAATATCAGAACGATAATGGAATGCTTCATATTGCACCGGCTGCCCCCGAAGGTGAAGATACCTTCGGCGAGACTTTCTACTCACACTCGCAAAAACAATGTCCTTCACCAACATGCCCGAGATGAAGCTCCGCCATATTGATATCCGGGTCCCCGCCTTCCGGCATCTCCAAAAGCGCCTCAAAACCTAGCGCTCCAAGATTAAGTTCATCATCCGCCGGGATATCCGCATCGCCAAAGAGATGATCGAAATGGAAGGTCATTTCCATATCTGCTGTGCTACCTTCAGAAAGAATGCCTTTGCGTTCATCACCGACGTATTCACCGCAACTGTACCTGCATATCGAGTCAATCTTTATGGAAAAATCCTCCACATGACCATCCTTTTCAGCTATGCCAATCATCACCAGAGAATACCCGGCTGAAGGACCTGAATCGGCCCTATCCATCCTCCAAAAAATGGTGTTATAGTGACCCGTAGCCGCATCACTGATCTCACCCACGAATATTGGCGCAGCAGTCTCATCGCCCTCAGCCAAATCCACGGTATGAATTCCATCAAGCTTCACCTCGACCTTCCCATCTTCATGAGCATCATACGGCGGGTCCGTCTGATAAGCAGTGATATTCGAAAGTGTAATATAGACATGATCAAATGTGACACTCCAACCATCTTTGGAAACAAACCCCTGCCGGACAAAATCTTCCCCATTGGCGTTGAACTCCAGTGTGCCTACTTCACTAGCATCGTCAGTTGCATCCGCGCCTTCATCATTATCGCTGGAACACCCTATGATTAATAGACTAGCTGTTAGCAATGAAGCCACAACTAGCATAAAAGCCTTTTTCGCCATTAAAACTCTCCTTGCTTAAATTGTAAAGCCGGCCTTGTGCAAACAAATGTTATTGCAACTAGTTGCAATAACGATACTAGCAAATAGTTTTGGGTAAGTCAAGCAGTGTTCTACAGTCTGGGTAGATATGAAAACAAATATCAGGTATTATTAATAAACGAACTTACGAAACCAACAGGAAATAGCTATGGGAAAAGGTATTGATAATCCAATCTCACAACGGGTTCAAGCGATTCCGGCCTCGGGGATACGCAAGTATTTCGATTTGATTGCTTCGATGGAAGGGGTCATATCGCTGGGCGTTGGTGAGCCCGATTTCGTCACACCATGGCATATTTCAGAAGCTGGTATTTACGCTATCGAAAAAGGCTATACCATGTATACCTCCAACTATGGCCTGATCGAACTACGGAAGGAAATCGCTAAGCACCTGAAGTCTCGCTATGGGCTTGTATACGATCCCAACACCGAAATCCTGGTCACTACCGGCTCCAGTGAAGCACTTGATCTGGCCATGCGTGCCATTCTTGATCCCGGCGAGGAAGTTGTTATTCCGGACCCGAGCTACGTGGCATACATGCCCTACACTATTCTCGCCGGTGGTACCGTCGCTCCCGTGCCAACGTTCGCTGAGGATGATTTCAAACCTCAAGCTGCCGAGATTGAAAAACGAGTCACCCAAAAAACCAGGGCCATGCTGCTGGGTTATCCGAATAATCCCACCGGTACCGTTCTGGAACGTGACGATATGACCCAAATAGCTGATGTGGCCCAACGTCACGACTTGCTTGTTATCTCTGACGAGATTTACGACCGACTAGTTTATGGTACCAGTCACACGTGTTTTGCTGCTTTACCCGGCATGCGTGAACGCACCATACTGGTAAACGGATTCTCCAAAGCCTATGCCATGACCGGTTGGCGGATCGGGTATGCGGCAGCCCCAGATCACATCATCGAAGCCATGATGAAGGTCCATCAATACGTCATGATGTGCGCACCGATCATGGCTCAAATGGCCGCTATAGAAGCGCTGAAAAATGGAGAGGAAGCTGTACAATCAATGGTGGCCGATTACGACCATCGTCGTCGTTTCATCGTAAAAGGATTAAATGATATCGGCCTGACATGTTTCGAACCCAAAGGCGCTTTCTATGCCTTCCCTTCGATCAAATCGACGGGGCTTTCTTCGGAAGACTTTTGTGAGAAACTCCTGGTGGAAGAGAAGATCGCCGTGGTTCCGGGATCGGCATTCGGGGAGTGTGGAGAAGGTTACATCCGCTGCTGCTATGCGGTTGCATTACCGGATATCGAAGAAGCACTGGAACGGATGAAACGATTTGTCCAGAAACACAAAGCATAGCTCAAAAGGGAACATTCAAAAATGTGGAATAAATCCCCCTGAATCCCCTTTCGCAAAGGGGAACAAGGGGGATTTTAGTAGGAGTAAAATGATACAACCATTGGATGGAATACGAGTCTTGGAATTGGGCTCATATCACGCCGGACCGGGGGGGGCAGCCATACTCGCTGACCTTGGTGCGGAAGTGATAAAGATTGAACAACCGGGTAAAGGGGACCCTTCCAGACTGGCATTCCTGGTCAACCGGAGTTCTTTTAAACTTGCAGATGGGAGTAGCCTGTGGAATGAGTGCGCCAACCGGGGCAAGAAAAGCATTGCATTGGATGTGAGCAAAGAAGCCGGCAGGGAAGTGGCCTATCGGCTGGCTAAGAAATCCGATGTGTTTCTCACCAATTTCCGTCGGAAGAGGGTAGAGGACTTGAAAATGGACTATCCCGCCATCTCGCAAGTCAATCCGCAGATAATTTATGCCTGGGTATCAGCATACGGACCCAAAGGTCCGGATCGTGATCTGGGCGGATTCGACTATCAGGGTCAGGGACGATCGGGGTTGATGTGGACTGTAGGCGAGGAAGGCATGCCTCCGATGGTTTCACAGTTCGGTATCCTCGATCAGGCCACCGCGATCATGTGCAGTCATCAGATACTCACAGCCTTATTCATGCGAGAGCGTCAGGGCTTTGGGCAGGAAGTCCATGTCTCCGTACTCAGCGCTGGTATCTATTTACACTACATCAACGCATTTACCGCCTGCATGGACAGTAACGAAGTCCCTCGGCACCTGCGCATCAAAGAGCATGCCACCAGAAATTACTACCGCTGCGGTGATGACCGCTGGCTTATCATGACCATTCCGGCACAGAAACGGCAGCAGCAATGGGCCACGCTTTGCCAGGTTCTCGGACACCCGGAACTGGAAACTGACCCGCGGTTCGATACTGATGAAAACCGCCTGGCAAATGCGGATCAGCTTGTTCCCATCTTCGATGAGATATTCGCCACGAAACCCCGGGATGAATGGTTGAAAGCTCTCAAGGAAAACGACTTCGTCTGTTGCGAAGTGAACAAACCCTCCGAACTTCCACACGATCCGCAAATACTGGCCAACGACTACATCGTCGATTTCGAACACCCTGAAAGGGGAAAAACGAAGATACCCGGATATCCGGTTCACTTCAGTAAAACCTGGGCCGGAACCAAGAGCGCATCCCCAAAAATGGGACAGCATACTGAGGAAATACTTGCCGATATTGTGGGCTATACTTCAGATGAGATCGAGAAACTTCGGGCCGAAGGGGTGATTTAGTTGATAGTTGATGGTTTGGTAGTTTGTTGGGGGAAGAGCCATAATCCCAATAACCATTAACTGGAGGAACGGTTTGATGGGAGATAAAACCCGTCAAGAGCGCCGCGAGGAACGGCGACTCAAGAAACACCGCAAGATGCAGCAGCACGGCAAAGGTCTGGCCAAAACCTACCGAGACGCCGTTTTAAAGCGACTGCGCAAACGGAAGAAATCCTGAATTACAGGAATTATATGCTAAAATGGATGTCATTCTGAGGGAGAGTAGCGACCGAAGAATCTCACATTGAAGGTGGAGAGATTCTTCACGGAGCCTGTGCTGAACACATTGAGATTCTTCGCTTTGCTCAGAATGACATATTGAAGGGGAAACCAGTACACAATCAAGGCATACAAATGAGCAAATTCATTATTATATTGGTAATTGGGATTCTGGCTATACTTATCCTTCTCCCCTCAATGGCGCTCGCCCAGCCGGACGTGTGTATTTTCTATGGTACAGTCACTCTGGATGGACGTTCCGTTGAAGACGGCACCAAGATAACAGCCTGGATAGACGGGGAAAAGGTGATCTCCACAACAACTTACACCAATACTGATGGGCAACGGCCGGTGCTGAGCAGCTATGTTCTCACCATTGATGGTACCGGCAATAGCTACAATAAGAAGACTTTCGCCTTTACTATCGGAGATCACTTTCAACCAGCAGCTGAGGTTGCAGTATTCAAGAATGGCGGTAACATCGCATTAGACTTGACATCACACTGCCAGGATTGCCACGAGCCCGGTTTTCTTGAAATAGAGCTGCGTCCATCGGAAGGAGTAGCTACCAACATCTGTGGAGAAGTATCCCCACCGAATTTACCCGTTACCATATACTTTGATGAAGAACCATATTCAACTGTTAACACTGACCGTAAAGGCAAATTCTGTACACAGATAATACCGCCCATTTCAGATCCCGGAGAGTATACTGTCACCGTTATTAATGTATGGGATAAAGAATTGTCGGAAACCTTTACCATTCGCACCCCGGTCCTCGATGGATCAGTAATACGTGGAAAACAGGGTCCACGAGGTGAGCCCGGGGAACCAGGTGAGCCCGGGGAAGACGGCAAAGACGGGAAATCAACCGTGACTTTGGTGGGACTCATAACAGCAATTGGTGCTGCCGTATTGATACTCGTGATGGGATATCCTTCCAAACAAAACCCGCCTTCCTAAATCGATGCTAAGCATGGAAGTAATGAATAGATGAATGAGATGCCATAGCGCGACCCTTCAGGGTCGCTTCAGGCGAGGCTGAGGCTGCCGAAGCATAACGCAAAGGCGAGGCTAAAGCCTCGCGCTACACTTCGTTCAGAATGACATGTTGATAGGAGGATTCAATGGCCAAGAAACACGTTGAAGGAACTGCTGGATTCCATCACCATTACCCTAAACTGGCAGTTATTGTCACCTGCCATGCCCAGGGCAGGGATAACGCCATGGCTGTCGCCTGGCTCAGTTCCGTTTCGCAAAATCCGCCGCTCATTGGGATATCAATCGCCCCCAAGCGATACACACACGAACTCATCTTGGAAGCAAAGGAATTCGGTATCAACTTCCTTTCTTTGGAAAAGGCTGAACTCATCTCCGGAACGGGAGGTTGTCCGGGAAGAGATGTGGACAAATTCGAAAGGTTCAAACTGCAAAAGGAAGAATCGCTAAAAACATCCGCCCCCATTTTGAAGGATGCCTATGCCGCTTACGAGTGCACACTTTTCTCCAGTTACACCATAGGTGATCACGAGTGGTTTGTGGGAGAAGTAGTGGCGACACACTATGATGAAGAAGCCTTCACACCATCGGGTCATGTGGACTTGGAAGCAGTGAATCCCGCTCTTTTCATGAGCGCCGAGCTCTATGTAACGACCACAAGGGATGGGACTCGTCACCTTGAACGCGCTCAATATGGGAAAGGGGAATGGGTAACGTAGACCTATAACCCGGACAAGCCTGTCTGCATCTAACTTCGGCGGGAACGCCCGGAACCAGAGAGGCCCAAATACTTTGCCATTTTATTTCACCACGAAGTATACGAAGATCACAGAGAATAAGATTCTGGGTGCTCCAATCCAAATATACAATCCCGTAGAGACGTCCCGGCGGGACGTCTCTACGGCTGTACGCTGTATTGACAAACCGGCCATTGAGGATTAGTATTGGCTATCAATCGAAAAAGCAGCTTTTAGTAAGTTGCTTTGATATCGAAGGAGGTCATTATGGCAGTCACGGGAGCTGAAGTACAGATCCGTCCAATGATACAGGATGACATTGATGGCATCTTCGAAATCGATAGGAAGATAGGAGCAACAGAAAGAGCCTTCACTTATGTGGATTTGATCAATGGGTATATCGGTGGAGACATCGGGACAAGTTTCGTTGCCGAAGTAAATGGACGAGTAGTAGGTTTCGCTCTAGCTGCAATTACTTACGTCGCTGATCAAATTACAGAAGCATGCACCATTCAAGTGGTGGGTGTGGACCCCGATTACCGTCGACAAGGTATTGCCAGAAAACTCATCGGAGCACTGACTGAGAATTGCCAATCGCGAGGCCTGAAGTTGATCCGCGTGATGGTTGATCAACATGATAGTGAATTGCAGGGATTGTTCGAATCTGTAGATTTCCGCCGCGGCCAATTAATAGATTACTCCAGAAATTTGTGAATACAATAAAGTGCATATCGACATCATAACTCTTTTTCCCAATATGTTCAGCGGCCCGTTTGATGAGAGTATCATCAAACGGGCCATAGACAATGGACTTGTTGAAATCGCCATCCATAATTTGCGCGATCATGGACTGGGTAAGCACCGAGTGGTCGACGATTATCCTCACGGTGGCGGAGCCGGAATGGTCCTCATGGCAGAACCACTTTTTGCCGCAGTAGAAGCTATTAAAAATGATTCTGAGATACCCGTCATCTTGCTTACACCGCAAGGCAGACTGTTCAATCAACAGGTAGCGGAGGAGCTGGCATCCCACTCGCGGTTCGTCCTTATCTGCGGACATTATGAGGGAGTCGACGAGCGCGTGAGGGAACACCTGGTTACCGATGAAATAAGTATCGGCGACTATGTTTTGACCGGTGGCGAACTGGCAGCGATGGTGGTGATTGATACTGTGGTAAGACAGCTTCCCGGCGTCCTTGGTTCGGACGAATCGGTAAAAGAAGACTCTCACTCCAACGGATTGCTAGAGTATCCGCAGTACACTCGACCGCAAGACTTCCGAGGTTGGGAAGTGCCGCCTGTTTTGCTCTCCGGACACCACGCTGAGATCGCTAAATGGCGCCGTGAGCAAGCGATCCTGCGAACATTGAAACGCCGCCCAGACCTTCTTGAAAAAGCCGAGCTGACTAACAAAGAACGCCAAATGCTGGAAAAAATGTTTGAATAGTGTTACAATTTCTAATTGCGAGTTTAGATTAAGAAGGATTATCCAAAATGGACGTGCGATCAGTTGTTGAAGTAGAGCCCAACCCGAATATTGAAGACTTTCGGCCCGGTGATACCGTTAAGGTTAGCTTTAAAGTTGTAGAAGGTGAAAGACAACGCATACAGGTTTTTCAGGGTATTGTCATCCGCAAACGAGGCAGTGGTGTTTCAGCCACTTTCACCGTGAGACAGATTTTCCACGGAGTTGGCGTAGAACGAATCTTCCCATACAATTCCCCTTTTCTGGAGAAAGTCCAGGTAGTAGCACGCGGACATGTCCGCAGAGCCAAGCTGTATTACCTCAGAGGCCTTAGCCGGAAGAAGACTCGACTCAAACTAAAATCGAGCCAATAAGGAATGAAATATGCCGAAGTCGCGGTCAATGCCCCAACAGCATGGCCGCGAACTTTTACATATACCTTACCACCTGATCCCCAAATCGCCGTAGGTTGCGCTGTTTGGGTACCATTCGGGCCAAGAACCCTCCAGGGAATCGTTTTCAACCTCACTGACCATTCCCCGGTGGAAGAGACCAAAGAAATCGCCGAGGTCATCGAGCCTCAACCACTTCTTTCCGAACACCAAGTAGAGCTGGCCCGATGGATCGCCGAATACTATTTGTCACCCTATTTTGAAGCGGCATCACTGATGCTGCCCCCCGGTTTCGAAAGACGGACGCTGATATTTATCGAACCTGTTTCCGACTCTCCGGCAGAAGCTACTGCCAAACTAACACCCATACAGAAGAAGGTATTCAATTTCCTGAAAAAATCCGGTAGCATCGATGCCCGTCAACTCAAAAAGAAGATGCCGGAAAAGCAAATCAGTCCCACAATCAAGCAGCTGGTAGCCAAGGGACTGATAAAGAAAACAACCGCATTGCAGCACGAACGGATCAAACCCAAGGAGATACTTCATATCCGACTCGCTGTTGATCGTCACGAAGCAGAAAGCCAGATAGTCATCCTGGAGAAAAAGAGAGCATTGAGGCAATCCGATCTGCTACGTCTTCTCATTGAAGAGGTGGATGACCTCCCTCTTTCAGAAGCTGTAAAACAAACGGGAGCCGCTCAAAATGTCGCTCGATCACTGCAAAAAAAAGGACTGGTAACCATTGAAAAAATCGAAGTGCGGCGAGACCCACTGGCACACCGCAGCTTCCCATCCGTTTCGCCCCCGGAACTAACACCCGATCAAAAAACAGCGTGGGTGCAAATCCAGGAGAAACTGCGCGGTCTTTCGGCTAAACGTGAACCTTCGGTTTTCCTCCTGCACGGTATTACGGGTAGCGGGAAAACAGAGATATATCTCAGAGCCCTGAAAGAGACCATTGCTCAGGGGAAGAAGGCCATCGTGCTCGTCCCTGAAATTGCTCTCACACCACAAACTATAGCCCGCTTTGCATCCCGGTTCCCGGATCGTGTTGCTGTGCTTCACAGTAAGCTTTCTCCCGGCGAACAATTCGATGAGTGGCATCGGATTCGGGAAGGGGAGTTCGATGTGGTGATCGGATCACGCAGTGCCATCTTTGCACCGCAGCCCGATTTAGGACTCATCGTTATCGACGAAGAGCACGAATGGACCTACAAACAACACGATAAAATTCCTCTTTATCATGCTCGTAAAGCTGCTTTGAAACTCGCTGAACTGACAGGTTCTGTGGTGATCTTGGGGAGCGCAACCCCGGATATCGAGAGCTATCATCACGCTCAAAAAGGCGATTACCAATTGTTGGAACTACCAGAACGAGTTGGTGAGACCAATAATGGGATGTTTCCGGTTTTGCCACAGGTAGTACTCGTCGATCTTCGGCAAGAACTCAAGCAAGGCAACAGGAGTATTTTTAGTCGAAAGCTTGCGCAAGCCATCGACGAAGCTCTGGCCGCAAGAGAACAGGTAATCTTGTTCCTTAATCGCCGGGGAGCAGCTTCTTTTGTGCAATGTCGCGATTGTGGACACGTCATGAGTTGCAGGCGATGCGAGATGGCACTTACTCACCATTATGAAGAGAATGAACTCATTTGCCACTTGTGCAATTATCGCATCCCTACTCCAACCTCTTGCCCTAAATGTTGGAGCCGACGTATCAAGTTCCTTGGCATCGGCACTCAAAAGGTTGAGGAAGAGACGGCCAGAGCTTTCCCACAAGCAAGGATTCTTCGCTGGGACCGCGATGTCACCAAGGGAAAATATTCGCACGAAAAAATCCTGCACACGTTCCAGTCGCACGAGGCTGATATTCTCATCGGTACGCAGATGATCGCCAAAGGGCTCGATATCCCGCTGGTAACACTGGTGGGCGTAATCAATGCAGACATTGGCTTATACCTCCCCGATTTCCGTGCCGGCGAGCGTACTTTTCAACTTCTTTCACAGGTATCTGGGAGAGCTGGGCGTGGGCAGCGGGGAGGACAAGCCATCATTCAAACCTATACTCCCGAACACTATGCCATTATAGCTGCCGCTCAACAGGATTTCGGTTCTTTCTATACACAGGAGAGTGATCTTCGCCACCAGTATTCATATCCGCCATTTAACCGACTGGCAAGCCTGATCTACATACATACCAACGCTGAACGATGCCAGGAAGAAGCCGAGCGAATGGCCGATGCTATCAGAGAGGAGCAGGGTTCTCAAGGATTGGCTAACATGGCGATAATCGGTCCATCCCCTGCATACACTCAAAGAGTACGCGGCAGATACCGCTGGCAAGTGGTCCTCAGAAGTCCGGACCCCATTTCCATCCTTTCAAAGGTGTCGATACCTCAGGGTTGGACAGTGGATATCGACCCGGTGGGACTCACTTAAACTCAAAAATTGACACTACTACAAACCGCTCCGTATAATTTAAATAGGAATAGTTATGGCAATACTACCGATACAGCGTTTCGGAAATCCCGTATTAAGAGAAAAATCGAAGCGGGTTACCACCGTCAGCAAATCGATCCAGAAACTGATCGATGACATGATCGAAACCATGCAGAATGCTTACGGTGCTGGTCTCGCTGCCCCACAAGTCGGCAGATTGTTGCGAATAATAATAATCGAGATACCGGACGAAAAGCTTTTCGCTCTGATAAACCCGGAGATTGTTAAGAAATCCGGAGAGCGAGTTGTTACGGAGGGATGCCTCAGCTTCCCCGGCTATAGAGGCGAAATCAAACGCGCCGAGTCAGTAACCTGCAAGGCGCTTGATCGCAACGGCAAGGCAATTCGAATAAAGGCTAATGACCTCCTCGCTCAATCTCTGGAACATGAAATAGATCATCTCAACGGTGTATTATACGTCGACCATCTCGAAAGCGAAGACAAGCTGGAGAAAGTCGAGACTCCGGAATACCCCATGGAGTAATTCCTCCTCTCTCCCCCCTTGAACAATCGATCGCGATGGCTTATGCTGGGCACATATCTTTAGTATCGCTTCCGAGACCCAGCTCATGGATGAAGATCTTCTGATAAAACTGGCAAGCATCATCGTTGTGGGCATAGCTGCGCAATGGCTGGCATGGCGATTGCGCTTGCCTTCAATCCTTTTGCTCTTAATACTCGGTATCATCATAGGGCCGGTTACGGGCTTCCTCGATCCTAACGAAACCTTTGGGGATATGCTCCTCCCCATTGTCTCGCTTTCGGTAGCCGTTATCCTATTCGAGGGTGGTCTGAGCCTCAGGCTCTCCTAACTTCGCGATGTCGGCCATGTCATTCGAAGATTGATAACCATCGGCGCTCTCACCACATGGCTATTAACCACACTTGCTGCACATTTCGTCCTCGGGCTTGAGTTTGATATGTCTGTATTGCTGGGAGCCATCCTGGTAGTAAGTGGACCAACAGTGGTAATACCTCTACTCAGGCACGTCCGACCAATTGGCCAGGTTGGCCCCATAATGAAGTGGGAGGGAATCGTTATCGATCCCTTGGGAGCCATGCTGGCAGTATTGGTTTTCGGGCTGATTGTAGCCGGTAGATTGGAAGACGCAACCACATTGGTGATTGTGGGATTCCTCAAGACAATCTTCATTGGAGGGTTCGCCGGAGTTATTGGAGCAGTGTTACTCCTCTTTGCCCTTAGACGATACTGGATTCCCGATTTTCTCCAGAGCACCGTGGCACTAATGATGGTATTCACTGTGTACGGAGTCTCCGACTTATTTCAATCTGAATCGGGACTCCTCGGTGTGACTATCATGGGGATCATCATGGGCAACCAGAAACGTATCTCAGTACGCCACATTATCGAATTCAAAGAGAATCTCGGGGTACTGTTAGTTTCCGGATTGTTCATACTCTTGGCAGCACGCCTGGAATCAAGTGACTTCTCAGGCCTCAGTTGGGGAAGTCTGGCTTTCCTGATTATTCTGATATTGGTAGTACGTCCCGTTGCAGTAATACTTTCCACAATCAAATCCGGTCTTAATTGGAGAGAAAAACTCTTTCTAATGTGGATGGCACCTCGTGGCATTGTGGCAGCAGCCGTTGCGTCAGTTTTTGCACTGCGTTTACTGGATACCGAAGTGAACCATCCTGAAGCTGACGAGCTTGTACCGGCAACATTCCTAGTCATAATAGGGACGGTGACATTCTATGGATTGACTGTCTTTCCATTAGCCCGCCGACTGCAAATAGCCCAACCCAATCCACAGGGATTCCTGATCATGGGAGCCCATTCCTGGGCCCGTGAAATAGCCAAGACACTCCAGGCAAAAGGTTATCAGGTATTACTCGTGGATACTGACTGGGAAAACCTGTCTGCAGCCCGGGCTGCCGGATTGCCCACCTTCTATGCCAGCATCCTCTCACAGTATGCTTTAGATAAAATCGATCTGAGTGGAATTGGTTACTTGTTAGCCTTGACGCCTAACAACGGCGCCAATTCCCTTGCAGCCTTGCATTTTGCGCCTTTCTTGGGGAGGGCGAATGTATTCCAACTTCCGCCGGAAGAGAGCGGAGAAGGCCGTAAGGAAGCCGTATCACATCACATTCGGGGCAGACTTTTGTTCGGACCGGGAATAACTTACTCTTACTTGTCCAGAAGATTCAATACCGGCTCAACAATGAAAGCTACCGGCTTAACCGAGAAATTCGATCATGATGACTTCGACAGACTTTATGGTAATACAGCCGTTCCCTTGTTCCTTATCACAGAAACCGGAAACCTGGCAGTATTCGCCGCAGACAGTCAGATATCTCCGCGACCCGGTGATACGTTAATCGGTCTGGTTGATCCCGTCGATGAGACTGCGAATGGAAAAGAAAACTAAGTCGCAGCTACACTCAGGGCCCCATTCATTATCCGCTGCACGAAATATTTATGGAATCTTTATGCTCAGCTTGCCCGCATTTATTCATTCTTTATTCCAAAAGAATATGATTTGTACTATACTTTACTCGACGTGTCAGGTGAAGCATTGTTTAACACGGCACGTGAAGGCAGGTCACGATGGATCACCTTAAAGAAAAGGTCAGAATATTGCGTAGAAAAGTCGGGTGGACCCAGGAAGACTTGGCACGCGAAATTGGAGTCAGCCTATCTACTGTACAACGGTGGGAACGTCAGGGTGGAGAGCCAACCCGCCTGGCTCGAAGAGAGCTTCAGAAGCTCTTCGATGAGCGCGGAATTGATGGTCACGCATCATAGCCAATAAATAAGGGGGAATAATAATGGAAATGCACAATGCGCGTTGCACTTGTCGAAACTGCCCGGCAGCCGATTTTGGTGCGAATAAACGATCTATTGGCCCGGCAATAATAGCTTGTCATAGAAGACCTGAAATAGGTTTTGTTGACCCGGAAACGATTACGTTCGAAGAATGCCCACAATGGCGATCAACACCATACGGGTACCTGCTGCAAAATATGAGGGTAATGATACTGGGCATCGATGGCTACCTGGGATGGACCCTGGCCCTGTGGTTGGGCACGTTAGGATGCGAAATAAGTGGTGTAGATAACTATGCCCGTAGAGACTGGGTCAAGGAAAGGGGGGCTCATACCGTAGTGCCGATTTCTCGCATGACTGAAAGACTTCGTGCAGCGAACGAAGTATTGGGAATCGAGGTTAATTTCCGGGAGCTGGATATTTTCAACGATAGAGACCGGTTGCAGGAATTTATCGATGAAATAAAGCCAGAAGCGATCGTATATTATGGCGAGTGTCCCAGTGCTCCATACAGCATGATCGATGTCGAACATGCTTCATACGTTCAGCAGAATAATGTCCTGGGCACGTTGGGCGTATTGTTCATGATGCGAGATCTGGTTCCGCAGACTTCACTGGTTAAACTGGGCACTATGGGAGAATACGGCACTCCACCCACCGGACGGCCACTGTTTGAAGGCATGTTTCCGGACGAGGCTATCCTGAGATGGAATGATCGAGAGTGGAATTTAGGAGGGGAGATCACGCCTCGAGATCCTGGGAGTTTCTATCACCTTAGCAAGGTACATGATACTTTCAATACAGCTAAAGCGTGTCGATTCTGGGGACTGCGTTCCTATGACATCATGCAAGGCGTCATCTATGGGGTAAACACACCCCAGGTAGCTGCCGATCCCCGGCTTCGTACCCGTCTCGATATAGACGAATGGTTTGGTACTGTGATCAACCGATTCGTGGCTCAGGCAGTTGTTGGCTTCCCGTTGACGATATACGGATCAGGAGAACAGATTCGCGGATTTATCGGGCTAGAAGATGGAATGCAATGTGTAACGCGGTTGATTGCGCATCCTCCGGCACCTGCTCAATACGATGTGGTCAATCAAATGTCTGGTTTCAATAGTATTAAGCAACTGGCAGACACGGTAGCCAGGATAGCCAGCAAGGAATTCCACATTCCAGTGACCATTCAACGGGTGGAAAATCCGAGGGTTGAATATGACGTTCATCCTTATGAACCCATTTACAACAAACTGCCGGAGCAATTTGGTTTTGAACCCAGAGTACAGCTTGATGATGAGATTTACAGGATGCTCGAACTTCTAACTCAGCCTGACATCAAACAAAGAATAGAGGAGAAAAAGCATCTTATATTGCCACGCACGTGGTGGTCTGGCGAGAAGAAACTGGTAGAGAGCCTGGAAATCATCGAGGAAATCAAGTATGAGGCAAGTGCTTAGACACAGCAAGATATCATAATCGATCAAAATATGAATCCCACAGCACTGTACGAACGAGCGATTAGATGAACATCCTGATCACAGGCGGTTGCGGTTTTGTTGGAGTTAACCTGGTTAAATATCTTTCCGGGAACGACTACACGATAACTATTCTTGACAACCTTTCAACAGGGGAAAAAGATTATATTGAAAAGCTTAGTCTGGAAAAAGCTCCCAATATCATCATCGACGATATACGAAATGAGGACGCCGTGGCCAGAGCGGTAAAGGGAATGGACACCGTGATTCACCTCGCTGCACAAACCAGTGTAGTAGACTCCATAGAGAATCCCAGAGAGTCATGGGATATCAACGTTACCGGTACAGTCAACCTTTTGGAAGCGTGCCGGCAAAATAACGTTGAGAGATTCGTCTTTGCTTCTTCCAATGCTGTGGCAGGTGAGCAGGTTCCACCTATCGATGAAAAAATGATTCCCCAACCCCTTTCCCCTTATGGTGCTTCTAAACTGACAGGCGAAGCTCTATGCTCAGCTTACTATCACTCATTCGGGCTGAAAACAATCGCTCTGCGTTTTGCCAACTTATACGGCCCATATTCCGATCATAAAACAAGTGTGATCGCCAAATTTATTGAGTGGATCAAGGCAGAAAATCCATTTACAGTTTTTGGTGATGGCAACCAGACAAGAGACTTCGTTCATGTAGACGATATTTCTCAGGCTATCCAACTTTCTTTGGAGAGCCAAAAATCGCAGGGAGAGGTTTTCCAAATCGCCAGTGGTAAAGAGACATCAATCAACGATCTTATAGAAATCCTATCTGAGGCAGTAGAAAAACAACTTCAAGTTAACTATAAACCAGGACGCAAGGGAGAAATTACAAGAAATTACTCCGATATAAGTAAAGCCAGAAAGATGCTAGACTTCGAGCCCAAAATCGAACTCAAGGAAGGCCTGAAAAGGTTACTTTGATTGTTGCATCAAAATAGACAGGAATGCCGATGACTGAGAATGAGTCTAAAGCTGATCAGCCGAAAATAGTTGCTGCCATCCCGTGTTTCAACGAGGAGCGCTTTATTGGAAGCGTGGTTGCGAAAACAAAAAAATATGTCAATAAAGTTATCGTAATTGACGATGGCTCAACTGATGAAAGCTCTGAAGTCGCGAAGGCAACGGGAGCAGCGGTATACTGCCATGACGAAAATCGAGGCTACGGAGCTGCTATAAGCAGTGCACTTGATCGAGGGAGAAGCCTGAAAGCGGATATCCTGATTATACTCGATGGAGATGGCCAGCACGACCCGAAAGAGATTCCGCACTTGATCCAGCCTATCTTGGATGGCGATGCAGACATTGTGGTGGGTTCTCGTTTCTTGGGCAAAACCAATAAATCTCCACTCTATCGTCGCATCGGGCAACAAGCCCTCACAACTCTTACAAACATAGGGTCGGGACACAAACTCACCGATTCGCAAAGCGGATGTAGAGCCTATTCTGCGAAAGCCCTGAAGGAACTAAATCTATCCGAAAGAGGAATGTCCGTCAGTTCGGAAATTCAATTTGCCATAAAAGAAGCTGGGCTCAGGGTGGCGGAAGTGCCTATAGATGTTTCGTACGAAGATAGAACCAAGCGTAATCCAATGGGCCACGGGATAAGTGTCCTGACGAGGATAGTAGTGTTATACACACTGCAAAACCCACTACTATTATTCGGTATACCCGGTATCATATGCACCATATTTGGAGTAGTATTTGGAATTCGTGTTTTTTCAACGTACAATGATGCCGGCTATGTCCCGGTGGGCGAGGCACTGGCTTTAATTATGTTCGGCCTTGCTGGGCTGGTGGGAACACTTGCCGGACTTAGTCTGCAAGCCATGAGAGAACTGTTTCGTGAGGAAATTACCCAGATACGGAAAGAATTGAGAGAGAGAGAGAGAGACTGAATCAAGTGACAGAGAGGGTATGCATTTTGGCTTCTGTATTCTGGCCTATATATCCAGGTTTTGGAGGAAGGCACGCCTATGCGTTAGCCGGGAATCTGGTTGAAGCCGGTTATGAAGTTGACGTGGTTGCAGCTTTCCCTATTGATCTGAGAAGAAGATGGAATTTCTTCAGGCAATGGTCTATCGCCAAAGATAAGTCAAATGGTATGAGGGTATTCCGGGTTTTTTCCCTCATACCTACAGGACTTGGGCTCATACGGAAATTGCTGTTCTACCTCTCATTCGCGCTGACATCTTTGATAGCTATCCCGTTTATCAGAAAAGCAGATTACGTTCTGGCGCTGCATCCACCTCCGGCATGGTTGATATTGCCAGGATTCGTTTTTTCACGCCTGTTAAGAGCAAAGTACATCATACGGGTAACCGATTTGTGGCCCGACGTGGTCTTCGAATTCAAACTGGCAAATCGAACCCCTCTAAGGCAATTGGTAAAATTGATGGCGAAAATTACCTATGGCATGGCAGACCAAATTATGGCATTCACGCCTGAAATCAAAGCCCGAATGGTCAAATCCGGTGTTCCCGAAAATAAAATCTCCATAGTTGAGATGGCAGTCGATACCATTACTTTTAGTCCTGAATCACTCACTGCGGGTGAGGCAGGCACCCTGGGACTCCCAGAGTCAAATGAAAAATTCGTGGTGTTATACGCCGGTGCATTTGCATTAACCTATGATTTCGACGCACTGCTCAAAGCAGCCAAAATACTTGAAAACGAGCGCATAGTTTTTGTGATTCTCGGTGACGGCGATGCAAAGAACCAGATTACACAGACAATCAAAAAACTTAACCTTAAAAACGTTATCATGGCCCCGCCAGTCGCTGGGGCCCAGAAGGTTGCCAAATGCATAAATTACAGCGATGTTTGCGTAATGCCCTTGAAACCTGAAATGCTAACGAGTACGATTACGCGTCCCTCCAAGGTTTTTGAGTTTTGGGCATGCGGGAAACCGGTGGTAAGTTGTACTAAAGGTGAAATGGAACACCTGACCAATGAATCAGGAGCAGGCATCGTTGTTGAACCCGGTGATGTTGAGGGACTTGCAACAGCAATAAAGCGCCTGTACCAAAACCCTGATGAGACAAATGAAATGGGTAAAAGAGCACGGGAATACGTTACAAGCCGTTTTTCGTATGAATCGCTACAGGCAAGTTTGGTTAGTACACTTGCAAAAGTAAAGTAGATATTCGCTGTATAAATAAAAGGAGGAATCAAATGGGATACCTTGAAGAATACGCAGGTAAAACAGTGCTGGTGACCGGTGGAGCCGGACTCATCGGGAGTAACCTCGTCAAGAGACTTATTGAGCTCGACGCAAAGAAGGTTTTCATACTGGACAGCTTTATTTCCGCCGTGAGATGGAACATCCCGCAACATCCCCGTGTGATGCTTATAGAAGGCGATGTAGCCGATGAAGTCATCTTAAAGCGCGTATTCTTCGATAAACCGGACTACGTCTTCCATCTAGCAGCGCATTTCGCTAATCAAAAAGCAGTCGACTATCCGGAAGAGAATTTGAGAGTTAATGCGCTGGGAACTATGCGATTGCTTCAGTTCTCTCACATGGCGAATGTGAAACGGTTCGTCTTCGCCTCATCGGGGTGTTCGGCATATGGAAGTCGAGCGCCGGTTCCTCTCAAAGAAGATTTTGTTACCCTTCACCTGGATACACCATATCAGATCCACAAACTTCTTGGAGAGCTTTACTGTAACTTCTTCCTCAATCACTGGGGCTTGCCTACTGTCAGACTACGCTTATTCAACGTCTACGGCCCAAGCGGTCTGCCCGGCAAATACAAAAACGTGATTCCCAACTTTATGCATATGGCTCACCAGGGCAAGCCTCTTACGGTGATGGGAACCGGCCAGGAAACCCGCGACTTCACATTTGTCGGTGACCTTATCGATGGGCTCTTGCGTGGAGGCATACTCGAAGAGGCAATCGGGCAGGAGATGAATCTGGGTTCAGGTGTGGAAACCCCCAGCATCGACCTTGCAAATATGATAAACAAAGTCTCTGGCAATACCGCTGGAACCATATCGATTGAGAAGAGAGATTGGGACCATGGATCAAGAAGGTTGGCCTCGATTGATAAAGCCAGGAGCGTCATGGGCTATGACCCACAGACAAAGCTGGAAGACGGTCTTAAAAAAGTCAACGAGTGGTTTGTGGAAAATAAAGAAAGGATAGTATACCTGGAGACGTAGAGTCACATCTGGGCACTACTTTTAATATGAGCGAACTAAAAGTTCTAAGAGAGAATGAACTTCAGGACAAAGTTGGCCTTTTCGTAGGCACCAGGCCGGGGATTATCAAATTCTCGCCCTTGATGAGGGAACTACAGAAAAGAGGAAAAGACTTCTTCGTCATCCATACCGGGCAACACTATTCCTACGATATGGATAAGATATTTTTCGATGAATTGGAGTTGCCTGAGCCAAAGCATAAATTTTTAGATGTATCAAAGAGCAGATCCCATGGTGGTCAGACCGCCAAGATGTTGGCTCACTCTGAACAAGCTCTCTTGAAAGAAAAACCAAAGATTGTGCTGGTGTGTGGGGATGCTAACACAAATTTGGCCGGGGCTTTGGCAGCCAGAAAACTTCATATCATGGTGGGGCATGTCGAGTCTGGGCTTAGAAGCGACGATTGGCGAATGCCGGAAGAGCACAATCGTGTCATGATCGATCACATATCCGAGCTTCTGTTTGCACCCACAGAGGATACCAGGAAGAACCTCATCGAAGATAACGTCAAAGGCAAGATATTTATCACTGGCAACACCATTGTTGATGCTGTCGAACAAAACCTGGTCATCGCTAAAAGAAAGAGTAAAGTATTAGAAAACCTGAATCTGACTCCAAAAAAATACTTCCTTCTTACATTGCATCGAGAGGAAAGTGTTGATTTTAAAGAAAACCTGGAATCGATACTTAACGGTATTAAACTGGTCAGTGAAAACTACGATTGTAAAATAATTTTTCCATCTCACCCCAGAACAGCTAAAACCTTGAAATATTTCAAACTCGAATCCTTCATCTCTAAAATCAAGAATCTGGAAATCATCAACCCTCTTGGATATCTGGATTTCTTAATGCTATTAAGTAGCAGTCAGCTTGTTCTCACCGACAGCGGTGGAATTCAAGAAGAGAGCTGCATTCTCGGAGTGCCATGCGTCACTCTGAGGCAAAACACCGAACGGCCTGAAACTATAGAAATTGGAGCCAATTATATTGCTGGCACAGAACCTGAAAGCATCCTAAAGGGAACTGAAACCATGCTGAACAGAGCTTCGGATTGGAGCAATCCCTTTGGAACAAATGCAAGCCGGAAAATCATCGATATTGTAGAAGACACTTTGTCAGAACGATGAAACAGCTCGTTCAGAACTACAAAACCGGGGAACTAAAACTCATCGATGTTCCCATCCCACACTTACAACCTAGCGGGGTCCTCGTTCAAAACGTGAATTCGGTCGTCAGTGTCGGTACAGAGAAACTGATGCTGGACTTCGCAAAAAAGAGCCTGCTGGGCAAAGCTTTGGCCAGACCAGACCTCACACGACAGGTCATCAATTTCGCCAAGACCGAAGGGTTGCTGAATGCATATCGGCAGGCAACCAACCGACTCGATAACCTGACTCCCCTTGGCTATAGTTCAGCAGGAATCGTAATGGAGGTTGGCGAGGGCGTTGATGACCTCAAAGAAGGGGACAGGGTATCCTGCGCCAGAGGTGGCTTCGCTTCACATGCCGAGGTGGTCTTCATCCCGCAAAATTTTTGTGTGAAAATCCCGGATAATGTCAACTTCGAAAACGCTTCTTTCGCCACCGTAGGCGCTATCGCGTTACATTCGATCAGACTTTGCGAACTGAACCCCGGAGATCAAATCGCTATTATTGGCCTTGGGCTTCTGGGACAGATCGCCGTTCAAATCGCTAAGGGAGCAGGATACCACGTTTTCGGAACGGATAGTGACTCCAAAAAAGTTACGCTGGCACAGCAATTGGGTGCAGACGAAGGTGCGGTGGCGGGCACGGATGACGTTCTGAGCAAAGCCGCAAGTTTTACCAAAGGTAACGGATTCGACGCTGTGGTCATCTTCGCCAGTGCGCCAAGCAATGAACCCCTGGAAACAGCCGCTGAGATTTGCCGCCACAACGGTAAAATCGTAGTGCCGGGAATGGTAAAACTGGATATCCCCAGAGAGACCTTTTACCAGAAAGAACTGAGCTTCATTGTCCCCAAAGGTTGGGGGCCGGGCTTTGATGATCCGAACTGTGCAGTATCAGAGGCAGACTATCCTCATGTACGTTGGACAGCGCGCCAAAACATGGAGCAATTTCTGGAATTAGTGGCGGAAGGTCAGGTTAAACTTGAGCCCCTGACAACTCATAGTTTCGGAATAGATGAAGCTGAGAGTGCATACAAATCGATAACTAAGGATAAGTCGGGACAATATATCGGTGTCATTCTTGGTTACAATACACAGGATACGACGGATTTAACCAACAAGATTGAACTTAATGCCCCACAGGAATCCAGCAAGCCTGCCGACAAGACAAACGTGGGATTGATCGGGGCGGGTGCTTTTGCTACCGGTACGATGCTCCCCATCATTAAAAATATCCCCTCAGTCAATTTGAAAGGAATAGCCACAGCAACAGGGACGACAGGGAAACACGTCGGAGATAAATTCCGCTTCGGGTACTGCACTACCGACTACAAAGAACTGCTGCAAAACCCGGAGATAGATACCGTACTCATCGCCACCAGACACAATCTTCACGCCAGGCTGGTAGCGGAGTCCCTCGCACACGGTAAGAACGTTTTCGTGGAAAAGCCGCTTGCACTTTCAATTGAAGAACTTCGAGAGGTTGTTGCTGCACACGAAGCGAATCCGGGCAGGCTGATGGTCGGTTTTAACCGGCGCTTTTCTCCCTTTTCCTCAAGGGCGAAAGAACTCTTGAGAGGCATAAACGAGCCTCTGGTTATTAATTGCCGGGTGAATGCAGGCTCCATCCCAAAAGAAAGCTGGGTTCACGATCGGTCTGAAGGTGGAGGAAGGATCCTCGGTGAAGTATGTCATTTCATTGACCTGGCTCAATTTTTAACCGGTTCCTTGCCCATCAGAGTGCATGCAGAATCCCTCGGAGACACCGGTGTTTACGGCCTCGATGAGAATGTGATAGTCACAGCAACCTTCAAAGATGGTTCCATTGCCTCGATAACTTACATTGCCAATGGTGACAAATCTTTCCCCCGTGAGCGAGTGGAGATTTTCGGAGGCGGCGCAGTGTGCGTGATCGATAATTACAAGTCGCTTACATTCACAAGCGGTAGCAAGCGAAAAAAGATGCACAAATTCAATAAGGACAGTGGGCACAAATCCGAGTTCGCCTCGTTTTTCTCCGCTATAGAAAAGGGGAAACCCATGCCGGTCGATTTCAAAGAATACATCTATACGACGCTGGCAACTTTATGCATCGAGGAATCTCTTTTAAAAGGTATTCCGATCGAGATTAAAAAGGAAATCTTGCAGGGTTTTGAAACTGCGTCGAAAGACTGACAATGGTGACTGATGATATAAAGCAAATCAAGGCTACAGTTTTAAACGTCATCCCCGATGAGAGAATCGGAGGCCCTCAACAGCGTGTTCTACAGGTGGCCAAACGTCTGAAAGATTCCCACTTCGAGACCATTGTAGTCACTCCTAAAGGGGATCAAACCTTCGCTAATCTCTTGCGTGATGCCGGAATTTCTTCTTATCAAATAAGTAGTTTTCGCAGGCTGCCGAACATTTCAAATCCATTTGATGTTGCATTCTGGTTTTTCTGCTTTATTCCTTGCACATTCACGTTGATACGGCTGATCAACAAGACCGGTGCGGACATTGTTCATGTAAACGGTAGCTTAAGTGTACAAGTTGCCATCGCGGCCAAACTATCTAAAGCCAAGCTAGTATGGCATCTCAACGATGTTCGGAAACCGCGATTGAGCAAACCGATATTACTTCCGTTGTTATACCTGATGCCCGATAAACTTGTAGGTACATCAAAAGCCGTAAGGGAATGCTATTTCGGCAATAGTAACTATGCTAAGAAAATGACTATCCTATATCCGCCAATAGACACCTCAAGATTTCACCCGGACGATACGAAAACCGAGCAACACCGTAGAGAGTTTGGGTTTTCGCCTGAAGACAAAGTAGTCGGGATTGTGGGCAACCTTAATCCCAACAAGGGATATGAATACTTCTTCCCAGCAGCCAAACTGATAAAACAGAGTAACCCTCAAGTCAAGTTTTTGGTTGTTGGCAAAAGGCTTGACACCCAAAAAAGCTACTGGAATAAACTCCAGAGTATCATTAGCGCCTCCGGAATCGAGACTGACATTGTCTTTGCGGGGCATAGAACTGATATCCCCAACATGCTGAACGTTATGGATGTTTTTGTCTCATCTTCTACCGGGGAATCTTTTTCGATGGTTTCAGCGGAGGCAATGTCCTGTACCCGACCAGTTGTCGCAACCAGAACCGGCGGGATACCTGAAGTCATTGAGGACGGAGAAACTGGAATTATTGCTTCGCCTCGAAACCCAGAATCCATCGCCAAAGCAGTTTTATATTTACTGGATCATCCTGAAGAGGCAAAGCAAATGGGGCTCAAGGGACGAGAGAGAGTCCTTGAGAATTTCGAATTGGAGATATGTGTTAGAAAACACGAGGGAATATACAAGTTGGCCAAACAATCCTAGTACAAACTATTTCCTAAACTCACTATCTGTTTGGAAGAGATTCCCTCTCATCACATCAAACAAACCCATCAGGCTTCCGAGTGCTTTCAGGAAGTCACATTTGCTTCGCCTCGGGATACTAGAAACAAAGAGTCCCAAAGCTACTCCGAACGTTGCCCAATAGAATCGACCAACAGAAAACCGTTGATGTTTTCTGGCAAAGTGATATCGCTGCTGGGTAACCATTCTACCCAGAGTGTGACATTTGCTTGGATTGAAAGGGGGTGGATAGTGTTGAGCCTTTGCATCGCGTAAGACTACCAGTCTATAGTTATAGTTACTTGCCACAGTTAGGCTGAAATCCACGTCCTCAACATAGGCCCCACCCTCGAACCATTCATCATACTTGAATTCGTCCAAAATATGTCTTCGCCAGACTGTCGCCCCGCCACTAAGCCATTCGGTATAGGTATCTTTCAGGACTGGGGACACCGCCGTACATATTCCAGACCGAAGAATTACTCCCTGCCTGCCGTCTCCAAGGCAAAATGCCCTTCGAAATAGCTTGCCCAATAGTCCCGATCTGGGTACAGGATTATTCGTAATATTAAAAGAAGTACCGCCTACATCATCAGGGCAACTCTCCCAAAAATGCAACATCGCTTCGATGGCATCTTTTTCAAGTACCATATCATCATCCAGATAGCCAGCTAGCGTAATATCCGCCCCCAGAGCCTGAATGCCCGCGTTCCTTTGTCTTGTCAAACCGGGGGGGAAGACTCTCACACAGGTAACACTGGAAGAAAGAAACTCTCGGATATTCGGCTCTATTGGCTCATCACTCCCATCCACCACGATTATTTGATCAGCCGGAATCGTCTGATTCTTAAGACTCTCCAGCAATTTCGTCAGAAGGATGGCACGGTTTCTTGTGGGAATGATGAGGGCGAGTTTGTGTTTATATCCGGTCAGTATCATGTAGAACCTTATCTTGTTTGCTTCCTTTTCTTGTACCAATCAGCTTTGCTGGGACTCCCCCAACAATGGTATATGCATTGACATCTTTAGCGACAACTGCACAAGCAGCAACTATTGAACCCTTCTCTATGGTAACATCTGGAAGAATAACAGAATTCGCACCTATCCACACATCATTATTAATGATTATCTTCCCAGATTTATGACCCTGCTCTCTTATAGGAATATTTGTATTTTTATATCTGTGATTGCTAGCTCTAATGACCACATTCGGACCTACAATCACATTATCACCTACAATGATTTCGCCACCCATGTCCGCATTTATCATAACATTCGTATTGAAAAAAACATTGTTGCCAATAACAATCCTTTCACTACCTTTGCTCAGACCAGAATATACTGAAGAGCCTAGACCTATTCCAATATTATTACCCAACTCAATATTTTTAAATCCTCGTATTGTACAACCTTCCGGGATATTTATATTTTTCCCGCAGGATTTGAATCTTCTCTGATAAATTGAATATCTCAAATAAGCACCGGTTTTGCCCGGCATCCATCTTAACCAAAAAGAAATGACTGTGTGTAGTTCATTTAGTAAGAATTTGATCAGATTCACAGGATTAATATATTTCATAATAGTAGTATAGGGTTATTGCCCCTATGCCCGGCTTACGATTCCTTATTCCTACATAAAGCTCGAATCCAGGTACCTTCAGTATTCATCTGATTTCCCCCAAAATACCAAGCATAAAATTGTACCAAGAATTTACTTGGAAGAAACCTATATGACAGTCTTATCATCTCACCCATGAGCTTCATCTTCAATGGAGTATTTGCGTTGGCTGGCGATTTATACATATTTCGCCCCCAAGTCTCGAGATGAATAATTTCTAATTGCTCTTGTTTCAGGAGGTATTTGAGGCTTGAGGGAGAGAAAAAAACGATATGCGGAAATACATTATTCTTGAATAGGTGATCTTGATTGGGAACATCAATAAATAACAATCCTTGTTGTGAAGAAAGTAAGGCTATTGCTGAGTTAATTAAAGATGATGGATCTTGGAGATGCTCTAAAATGTGTGATAACACTACAACATCGTAGTACCCAGTTACTTGGTCCATTGAAGGTATCACATTAAGTTTCTGTTTGCGTCCTTTTTTGATCCACATATCTCGCATATATTGTCGCATTGTTGGATCAGGCTCTATTGCGTGGTATTCGCTGAGTACTGAGTTATGGCCAAAGCTGGCTATCAATCCAATATAACCGTGCCCAGCACCTATATCCAAGAGCTTAATTTCGCGCTTGTTTTGGAAATCTGGTAATGATTTTTGAATTAACTCCCATCGTGCTTGTGCAAGTCCAAAAGGAACTGGGAATATCTTCAATGGCAGCTTTGTTGTTGATTGTTGCCAGTATTTCCCTTGTACATAGAGTTCATCTGTTGCCATATCGGAAATGGTGGGGTGAGCTATACCTGTTCCACATTGACTACAGAAACGAATCGTATCGGGTATTCCTTGATTATGTTGCCACCCTTTGGCCGGATATGGGATCGAATTAAAGTTGCAATCAGAGAATGAGCATGAACACGTTGGGCAAGTATCCATTCTTATTCCCCTGATTTAAAAAACCTGAGTAGATTTTCTACTGTTTCCACTTCCATCTGCACTCTTGATTCCCGTGTAAAAGTCGCCACATGGGGAGTTAGCACTATGTTATCAAGTTCACACAGAGGCCCATCATATGGTTCTTTCGGAAACACATCGAGGGCAGCACCGGCAAGATGATTCGATTTTAATGCCTCGTATAATGCCCTCTCGTCCACCAGTTCACCTCTGGAAACATTGACTACAAATGAGCCTTTCCGCATACTTTCGATTTCTTTTTTGCCAAGGATGAATTTGTGATCACCCAGAACAGAAACATGAATACTTACGATGTCACATTCTCTCAATAACTGATCAGTCGAAATAACCTGGACTCCAGCAAGTTTCGCCCACTCCTGATCCGGGGTTATATCCGATCCATACACCTCAGTGCTTAGTTTGGTTAATGTTTCAGCCACCCTTTTACCAATCCTTCCTAGCCCGATAATCCCTATCTTTTTCCCTGCCAATAAGTTCCCGGCCTGTTTTTTCCATTTTCTCGATCTTAACAGATTTGTATGGTAAGAAAGTCTCCGGAGGAGATCGAAGATCATGGCAATCGTCAGTTCAACAACGGGCAGTATCACTACGTCAGGTGTATTTCTAATAACTACACCCTTTTCTCTGGCTTTCTCCAAGGATATATTATCAATACCAACACCACAGCGACTGATACAACGGAGTTTGGGAAGGTTTTCTAGTACGAAGTCATCGTAGGGTTCAACGCCGGCTATTATGCCCTCACAGTCTTTACCCATCTCAATTATCTCTTCACGGACTAAACGACGCCCCAGACGATTTAAAGAGTAATCCAGCCCGCCCTGGTCCAAGAGCCTTATAGGTTCGTCACCATATTCGGCGAACGTGGATAGAGCCACAAATATCTTTGGTTTCACAGGGTTCGAATCCTCTCGTAGAGATTCCGCTGCGTTTCGTCTTCATTTAAAAGCCGTTCCACTCTAGCAATGTCTTCTGCAATGTCAACTCCCTGGATGGCATAAGGCGTGACAATCCCCATAATCCTGTACCCATGCTCCAATATCCTCAACATGTCCACTGATTCCGCGTGCTCAAGCGGAGTTGGAGATAATCGTGAATATTTATGCAAGAACTCTTTTTGAAAGGCCATTATTCCCGATTGTTTATAAAGCAAGTATCCTTCATATGTTTTGAAATGGGGAATGGGGGATCGAGAGAAGTACATAATATGATTATCTTGCGCAAGTACAGTTTTAACGACGTTGACATTCTTTAATTCAGCGAGGTCGTTTATAGGGTATACCAGACAGGAGCACAACTCCTCCTCGTGTTCCGTAAGCGGCTGTGCAACATCCTGGACCGCCTGTGGAAGTATCAAAGGTTCATCACCCTGCACATTGACAACGATGCCCGAATCAAGATTTACAGCAGCTTCTTCTATCCGATCTGTACACCGTTCATGGGTATCAGCAGTCATAATGACCTTACCGCCATATGACTCCACCACCTCTCTGATTTCATCATCACAGGTGGCGACGTATATCTCGTCAGCGATATCGCATAAAGTAACACGTCTTCGCACATGTTCGATCATCGGCAAATCGAGTATCTTTGCCAGAGGTTTACCGGGAAACCTCGAAGAACCCATCCTTGCAGGAATCATTACAACGACTTTTTTTCTAGGCATGGGTTTTCTACACTTTGTTATTGAGGTAAAACGCCACAGTCTACATTAACGCACTGCCCCGTTATGGCAGATGCTTCGGCTGAAGCTAAGAATACACAAAGCTGAGCTACTTCTTCCGCGGACGGAATTCTACATAAGGCTGAATTCTCGTCGGCAAAATCATTTAAAAAGCATGCAATATCTTCGCCTTGCGATGGTGACTCCTCATCAACGAGGGCTTTGTGTAGACCATCGGTACTCACATACACCGGGCACACAGCATTGACACGAATACCTTTGGGCCCCAGCTCCTTCGCCAACGCCTGGGTAAGTCCATTCACACCAAATTTGGAGGCGCAATAAACAGAATTGTTCGCGCTACCACGCTTGCCGGCTAGACTGGATACGTTTACAATACATCCACCACTCTTCATTTGCTCCGCGGCAGCTTTGCATCCCCAGAATGTTCCTTTAAGATTTGTATCGATCATATCATTCCAGAAGTCTTCATCGACTTTACCAATTGGCCGCCATTCGGAATACCCGGCGCAGTTGACGTACACATCTAGTCGGCCAGTCCAGTCGAGAGCTGTCTGCGCCAACGTTTGATGATGCGATTGCTCTTTGACATCGGCTTGTTGAAAACGTGCCCTCTCTCCCAGGGATTCCGCAAAACCATTATCATGGCGAGACGCAATCAAAACATGCGCTCCCCGTTCATAGAAGGCTCGGGAAATCGCCGCGCCAATCCCCATTGTCCCACCGGTGACTATGACTGTGTGTTTATTGACCAACTTCCTATTCACAAGTAGTACCTTCAAGAATATCTAGATCGTCATCGCAGTAAAACCACCATCGACGGCAATTTCCGCTCCGGTTACAAAGCTTGCGGCATCGGACGCCAGCCAAAGCACAGCTCCGACAAGCTCCGTCGGTTCACCATATCGCCCCAATGGAGTATGTCCCAAAATCGACTTTTCTCTCTCAGCCGTGATGAAATTCTGTCGACTCCACTCCGTGGGAAAGAATCCCGGCCGTAGTGCATTCACTCTAACATTATACGGCGCCCATTCCCTGGCCAGATTCTGTGTTATATTTTTCACCCCAGCCTTGGAGACCGAGTAAGTAAAAGCTTTTGATAAGGGCGGACCTGATGAGGCTGATGACATGTTGATGATCGAACCAGCTTTATTTTCTATCATGTGCTTTCCGAAAACTTGACAGCCAAGAAGAGTGCCCTTCAGATTTGTATCCAGAATACCTTGCCATTCCTCTTCAGGAATATCGAGGATGGGGGTGGGAGCATTGATTCCTGCTCCGTTAATGAGAATGTCGATTTTACCATAAAGCTGAACCACCGCCGTTAGCAGTTTTTCATGCTCATTCTTCCGAGTTACATCCACACCAAAGTTTGCAGCTACACCACCCCCTGATACTATTGCATCAGTGACTCTCTTCGCACCCTCTTCGTCTCTATCCACAACAGCAACCTTCGCTCCTGACTTTGCGAGAGATGAAGCCATCTCACTGCAAAGTAGCCCGGCAGCCCCAATGACTACAGCCACTTTGTTTTCCAAACCGAAAAGTTCCGATAAATAGTCAGCCATTTCTAGTTTCACCTGCCTGGCTTATATCTCAAGGCGTGTTTGCTTCAATCATCTGTTGGAGATAAGATTTCATTTCAATTAGATCATCGTAAGCAATGATGCCGGCATTGTCAAAGGGTTGCTGATTGACCCGGCCTAAAAACACAACCCCCAATTGCTCAGCGACTCTCAGATCGTTTTTGGTATCTCCAATATAGACAACAGCTTCGGGGGTAATTTCTTCTTCACGCATTATTTTTTGAATCGCATCGGTTTTCTGCCATGGATTCCCATATATCTTCTTGAAATACTGAGCAATCTTTCTGGCTCCAATAATGTTCTCTAGTTCTCCTTGAGGAGTAGCTGAAACCAGATAAAGCGGGAGTTTTGATGAAAAGTAACTAAGGAAATCTTCCGCTCCTGGAACATAAGGACATTCGATTATTCGTTGGCGAATCAGAGGTGAGAACCGGGAGTCTATGTCGGTTGCTTTTGCTTCATCGTAAGTCTCACGTAAAATATGGGTTACGATATATTCGAACTTCTCGTATCTCGATGTTGTCTTATGCGTCAAGTGGTAGTTCATGATCTGGTCCAGATGTTGCGGGTAATCATTGAACAGATCTTTAAATGCCTGGTTTTTGATCTCCTCCGATTCAACAATGACGCCATCAAAATCAAGAACTATCGTTTTGATCGCCATCAGCCGCCTATGCCTCTGGTCTTAACTCCGCAACAAACGTTTTCATTCGTTCGCTCCATTTCCATAGCAAGAAAATGTCTGAAGCAAGAACTACAAAAGTGTATCCTGCGGAAAAGCTTTTCGCCAAGTTCATCTGGTCGGGCTCAACCAATTGCGTACCACATGACTTGCCATGTTTGGTACAGGCGTCAATGATGCGTTGACACGCCTCTTCTACTTTGGGATGCTCCAATTCACCCGGAACACCCAATGAAGCTGAGAGATCATAGGGCCCGACCATAGCACCATCAACTTCATCATATTTCAGTAATTCCTTAATATTCTCAACACCCTGGACCGTTTCGATTTGGATGATCAGAGATGATATACTATTCCATTCCGAAGTGTATTGATTAAAATCGAAACCATATCCCTGCCCACGCGATATTCCAAATCCACGCTTTCCAATGGGGGGATACTTGCACCATGAGACCAACTGCTCGACTTCCTGAGGCGTGGACACGGTAGGTATTATGAGGCCATCTGCGCCAGAATCCAGCAGCCGTTTGATCATCTCCATATTGTGAGAAGCCACTCTCGGCAAGCATAAACTGCCATTCCCTTGGCTAGCAGCTACGATTCGTTGTGCTTGCTCCTGACTTATGGTGCTATGTTCGATATCGATCCCGACAAAATCCACGCCCATTCTACAAAAGATTTCCGTTATCGAAGGATGCGCCAGCGACGTCCAGGCAGCAAAAACCCTTTCGCGCTTTCTCAGCTTGTTTCGCAGCTCACGCCGTTTTTCGTTCAAATTCTCCATGAATCACTTTATGCCTTCTCAGTTTTTGCAGCGTCATCCAAGAACATCTGTACTGTCTCTTTACTGTATGGATGAACGATCATTCCCTCCAGTAATTTTGGGACCACGGTTACCAAATGCGCACCGGCCTCAAGCCACTCGATGATGTTTAGCACCTCTCGGGTGGAACCGATAATAATGCTGGCATCCAATGAGAAATCATC
>JABMQN010000002.1 GCA_013203045.1 Chloroflexota bacterium | reverse complement strand
TCTCAGTAGTAGTCGGTCCTAATGGGGTGGGCGATTCTGGTAACACAAGATGACGAAACTTATAACTTGGAGTGGGAGATATATCAAGCCAAGTCGGCCTAACAAGCCGATGAAGCGGAATTGTCCGACCTGTCGAGGAATAAATATGAGACATGAATTGCTTGCAATATCACTCTCAAAGGGGACAACTCCGCTTATCGCCCACCCCATTAGGTTGTCCTTGAAATGCATGCTCTGAAATGCGAATAACGGGAGGTAGACATGAAGTCTTATTCCTGTGGGAAGATTGTATTTATAGGTGCAGTATTGGGTTTGTTATTGTCAAGCATCGTTCCTCTCACCGCTTGCGAAAACGATGGAGCGGAAGTCATGATACCTTCATCTGATATCGACGAGAAAGCATTGGCGGTCACTATGTGGGAATTTGACTGGCTTGTGCGCAGACAGGGTAATGAAAATGAATATGCTGACTGGGACAAAATCCTTGATGAACTGGCAGAACGTGGTTACAACTGTATTCGTATTGATGCTTTCCCCCACCTGATAGCCAGTGGACCAGATGGCAAAGTGATAGATCGCTTTACTATTTTACCGCAATCAAGCGAGTTCATGTGGGGCAACCATTCACCGGTGGAGGTTGAACCCAGAATCGCCCTAATCACATTCCTCAGAAAAGTCCGCGAACATGGAATGACTGTTGGACTTTCGACATGGTTTTGTGATGATGAGTCTCATCGTGCAGATACAGTTGTAACCCCTGAAGATTACTCGCGTGTTTGGCTGGAGACTCTGCAATTTCTGGAAGAAGCTGAATTACTTGGTGTTATTGAATGGGTGGATCTCTGTAATGAGTTCCCGGTAGGCCGTTGGGCACGCGGTGCCTATCCTGAGATATTCAATGGAGCCAATCCCAACGATTATTCGCCACTCATTGAGGAATGGGATGATGAAACTCGTGCTCGTATACAACGTTATTTTGATAAATCAATACCTCCTTTGCGTAAAGCCTACCCAGAATTGAGCTATACCTTCTCATATGCTATAGCAGGGGCCGGGCATAATCTCAAAGACTTGGATACCAGTGAATTCGATCTGGCCGAGCTGCATATTTGGCTCTCTGATGATCCTGATTTTCTTGCATCTTCGGGTCAATTGTTGGTCTTAATGGAAGTCCCCGGATCACTTGCTTCTCATATCGAAAAAGGGCCACAAGTGTATTACAGTGAGCGAGACCGCTGGTTGGCAGCATTATCTGCTCACATCGAAGAATGGAAAACCTGGGCAGATGATCGTGGATTACCAGTAATCACAACAGAAGCCTGGGGATCAGTCAATTATGATGATGTTGAGCCATTTGACGATCACTCTGAATGGAATTGGATCAAAGATGTATGTGCCGAAGGAGTCAAAATGGCCTCAGAGAGTGATTTCGCAGGTATCTGTACGAGTAATTTCTGTCAGCCACATTTTGAGGGTATGTGGGAAGATGTTGAATGGCATAGAGAATTAACAACCATTATTCGAGGTGCACCTATCGCTGGTTCTTAGTTTTGTAATCACGCTAGCGCTCCGTTCAAATACATAGAACAGCCTAACACCTATAAGGACTCCCCTTGTCAATAGGTAAACGTCTCCCCCTCTGGCCAAACGGGAATGTTCGGTCAGTTAAATACCGGCATATAAAGATTGCTCGCTCGCGATTCGCATTCCAACTCGCTGTTTCAAGATCAGGCACAGAATCCATGTCTGCACCAAACACCTATTGAAGCTCTGGCCGCTCAAGTCAACTAATACAGTCGGCTGGTGAGACCTAATCAAACGAAGGTCTCGGCTTAGAAACTTACCGGTACCCATATGCCGGCCCAATCAAGTCAGGGAGTTCATCCTATCGAATATCGTAAGGATGTCTCAGTTAGTAACAGGCTCGGGAATGGGGCAGAACACAAAACCCCTCATTCAAGCAATCAAAACTAAACTGGCCGGGGACAGGGCACACATCCAATCAACTCAGAAGGACTCGAATGTTCCAGTTAGGCTTTAAGCTTGTATGCCCTTCCCCGATGTGAATTATCTCTGATTGAAGAATTTGTCCATATCAAACGGCTCCCTTCGTTTAAGCATAAAATAGATAGATCTGCCGAGTTCGTGGGAAAGGATAGACAAAGCTTTGCTCTTGCCGTGCTTGCTCACCAGCCGGTTGTGATGTTTCTGGCCCCGGTCATTGCCCTTCAGGAAGAGACAGGCGATTTCAGAGAAGGCCCACTTCAAATGCACATTCCCGATCTTGGTGTTGCTTGAACCATATTTCTTGCCGGCTGATTCCCTGGGCGGTTTGATGAGTCGGGAATATGAAGCGAAATCCTGAACGGAAGGGAATCGATTGATATCATGTATCTCGTAAAGCAGTACCAGAGAAAGTATCTTGCCGATACCGGGCACGGTTTTCAGGAGATGGAGAGTATCGGCATCATGACATCTGGCGGTTCTGACTATATAAAGCTCCAGATCGCGGAGAAGTTTATCATAACAATCGAGAAGATGTAGGTCGACCTCGATGGTTTTGCAAGCGCTGGAATCTTCAAAACGGGAGGCTACACCTTCTCGATTTGACTTATACGTCAACTTTTTAGGGAACTTGTCCAGATTGTATTGGGAATTGGTATTCTCGATATGAACAAGGAGTTCGGAACGTTTATTTGTGAGGTGCATTCGCCTTCGCAGGATATCCCTGGTGGAGCGCATCTTCCGGGGGTAGACATAGGCTATGGGAAAGGTGCCACCACGAAGAATCCTGGCGATCTTCTCTGCATCGAGCTTGTCGGATTTGGTTTTGGCACCGTTGATAGCTTTCATGTAAAGGGCATGACCGAGGACAAAATGAATATTTTCTTCGGCGCAAAGATCAGCGAGCCAGTACCAGGTGAAAGTACATTCGGCAGCAACACAGATATCCTCTCTGAATGGCTCGATGACTTTCAGGAAGGCTTCGGGGCAGGACCTGATGTTGTGGTGAAAAACGGTCTCACCTGTTTGGTTAAGAATCCAGATATACATGGTCCGGGCGTGAAGATCGACTCCGCAGTAATACATGTGCTCTCTGTGGTAGAATCGCATTGGGTCTCCTCCTTTTTGTTTTAGTGCAAGTCAGGATATCATGTCCCCGCCTTGTTTGGGAGGAGGCCTTATATAAGTATCAACTCATTGTTATGTAGAAAGTCAATCTCCCAGAACTATCAGTAATAAGATTGTGGAGACTGTGGGCCAATTCGAAGAATTGTCCAAGTGATTGGGATACTCTGTGCAGATATCCCAATCACGTCAGTATCCACAATTGTATCTCATAAATCCCTCCTGATCCTTTGCCGACCTGGCAAATAAGCCGTGATCAAACTGTTATCAACAGTCTTCTCCTTGTTTCCAAGAAGTGCTGCAAGACGCATATCAAATAGAGTTTAGTTGTGGCCGCAGTCTCAACTAAGCCGGACATCTTTGGAAGCCTGCACTGACTTGTAAACGGTCCACAATACAGGGCCGATCGAATCACTTATTGCCAGGTATGAGTTCGGTTGGTTTTTTCTATTGAATCACTCCTTGTACATAGGGGCAATTGTTGTTCCATACATATCGAATTCGGTCCAGAAGTTTAACGGCTATTTTAATGATGGCATTCTGAGCCTTCATTCGGACAATGAGTTTGTTGTACTTGTGAAGCAGAACCGGATCCTGCCGTATCGCCACCCAGGCAGCTTCAATGAGCACATGCTTGAGATGCTTGTTTTTTCGATAGGTCAATCCTCTCACCCAGTCATTCTCCCCTGATGAATCGGTTGATGGAACCAATCCTACGAAAGATTTCAGATGATCCAATGTCCTAAAGCGTTTCATGTCTATTATCTCAGTGTAAAGAACGAAAGCGGTTTTTAATCCTACCCCCGGCACCGTCAGCAAATTTTGGAATACTGAAGGTTCACGATGATCTCTTACATATTCACGCAGTTTCTTAAGTATATGAATGGTAGTCTGCCTTCTCTGCTCCAATTCATCTATGGAAATCATCAGGCATTCCTTAGCTGGACCGTCATCCAAAGGCAACGATTTCAAATAGGCGATGAATTTGCCCGACCACTGGGAAGTGTGACGGGGTAACTCCACTCCGTTGAAATACAGACGTCCTTTGATTCGGTTCTTGACTCTGGTGGTATCCTGTAGAGCAGTGCGATAAAGTCGGCACAGAGAACGCAGGTGCTGGTCAGCTTCATCAGGAATGTAGATGCATTTCAGACTGCCTTTCTCCAGCTCCCGGGCTAGCTTGTTGGCATCCACCTGATCGGTTTTACGATCTTTTTCCTTGTGACCCGTTAGTATATCTGCCGGATTGACTACAATACAATCGATTCCCATCTCTCGTAGTATCCGGCAGATCCAGAAGCCACAAAAACCCACCTCATATACCACATGGTAAGTTCCTTCAGGGTAGTTTTCCTCCAAAAACCGTTTTAGTTTCTCCGGATATGGATCCATTGAGAACGCCTTCAGCCTTATCCCATTGTTTCGGATGTTTACTGCCCAGTTCTTCTTGTGAATATCCAGCCCTATGTAGAAGTGTTGACCTTTGAAGCTTATTGCGTTATCCTTTTTGCTACTCATGGTGGTCTCCTTTCTTTTATTTGGGTTTACCAGTCCTTATTCTAAGAAGGGAGATCATCTTTTAAAAACTTTGCCTATTTCTAACATACCGTCTCAACAACGACTGCAATAGGCGGCTTCCCTTGGGCTTGGGTCCGCTTCCGGAATTGGTTTTCAATCAGCTTGGCGGCAAGAGGGCAATAACAGGTCAAAATGCAAAGTCTCAAATTCTGCTATAATGCCAGCAAGGTTGAGGGTGCCGCCCTGTCGACTCTGGCCAAACCCTGCGGCTCCTGAATTCGGGCGTTGTGCAGCAATAAATGAATAAATTAAAGATCCTCAAAACAGCCAAACATCTTGTTAGCCTTCTTGTACAGGGCGACTATGACGAACTCATAAGTTTGTCCAATGGAATTCGCCTCCAAGCGTCCGAAATGAAAAAAGCGCTAGCTGAATACCCTGCGACCTTTATCATGCCTGATAACATTGTTTTCGAAGACTTTGATGTAATCGAAATAGCGGAATCTGATCCACCCAAATACAGTGTGGACATTGACCTTTGGTCGGAAGAGGAAGGTAGATCAGATCTGACATTGCAGACAACAATGATAGAATCTGAAAAAGAGATAATGGCCGTGGAAATCGATGATATTCATGTACTTTAAATGAAAGCTGCACAACCATGCAGCGCAACAGACGGAGTAAACGCCGCTAGTAGTTGTTCACTTGGTCACGCCGTTGGTGACCGCAACGTTATACCGCATCTATCCATCAACCAGGCGTTTCTTCTGTCGTGCTTCTCCCATTTAGCACTGAATTCGCAATGTGAACAATAGCGCTCATTTCACAGGGCTTTGTCAGGTAAGCAGAGGCTCCGCGTTTGAAAGCTTCAATCTCAGCATCCAGATCATCAACCGCTGTCAACATAACAATTGGAGTATCCGCATTTCTGTTCGCCATAATCGTTAATACATCCATCCCATTGAGGCCAGGCATGTTTATATCCAGAAACATCAAATCGAACTTCTTTTTCGCCATCTCATGGGAGGCCTCCTGTCCGTTTTCGGCTGTCGTGATCTCGTAACCCTCATGCTGCAAGGCCCTGGTAACAAGTTCTCGTATCGACGAATCGTCGTCGACTATAATGATTGATCCCTTTCGCTTCTCTTCACTCATTTTGCACCTCACCCTTGTTCTATTTGGCTCTTTCTTTTCATTGCTGACATCTTCTTGGCTATGAGTTAATCTCACGTTCCTTTGCATTTCCCACCATTATAGGCTTCAGGGTTCACGTTTGCAACTGGGAGTGGGTTGACTATAGGTGATGGGTTAGGTAGGATAGTGGAAACCAATCTGGGTTCAACACGCATCCATGTATCAACTGGCGTATTGTTAAAAAGGGAGAAGGAAGATGGATATTTATGTCGGAAATTTACCGTACCAATTGACTGAGGGAGAGTTAGAGAAGCTATTTACTGAGTTTGGTTCTGTGTCAAGTGCTAGAGTTATAGCTGACAAGTACAGTGGCAGGTCAAAAGGCTTTGGTTTTGTTGAAATGCCCAACCAAGAGGAGGCAGATGAGGCGATTAAGCAACTTGAAGGCAACGAAGTAAATGGTAGGAATATCAAAGTCAATGAGGCAAAGCGAAGAGAGGAACGATAGGGTTTTCTTTTGGAAGAGATTTAATCTCAGGCAATAAACGGATCGCCGCCAAGTCAATCCGGCATATGCCATTGCAGCCTGTTAATTCGGACGTTATACCCCTTATCTGGCTCTGTTGCACAATTCAAAACAAAACCTGCCCAAACTCCTTGACATGTGGAACATAATGTTGTACAGTATATCTGTACAATACAGGAGGGCAAAAACCAATGTCCACAGTTACAACCTACACAAATGCCAGAGCAATATTTGCCAAATTGTGTGACGAAGTTGCCTCAACCCGTGAACCCGTGATCATCCAGCGAAGAGGTGCGGAAGATGTTGCGCTTGTGTCAGCAGAGGAACTCTCTGGAATTATGGAGACTGCCCATCTGTTTAGATCACCTAAAAATGCAGAAAGGTTATTAACCGCATTGGCACGAGCCCAAACTCAAGAAATGAACTCTACTCCTATCGGAGACCTCCGCAAAAAGTTAGGTTTTGAGTAAACGGAAATCAACTGCAAAACGAACCGATGATTCGTGGAGTGCAGTCTTTCACCCAGAATTTTTGGAGGACCTGCGCTACTGGGTTAAGGTTGATCGCAAAATCGCATTCCGAATCCTAGACATTTTAGAGGATACTTCACGAGATCCATTCACAGGCATTGGCAAACCAGAACATTTAAAATATCTTCCCTCTGGAACATGGTCACGCCGTCTTACTCAGGAGCATCGTATTGTCTACTTGATAAAAGAAGATCGAATCCATTTTCTACAAGCACGATATCACTATTAATGGCATAGGAAAAACGGCATATTATCAGCATAAACTACTCAATATCCTGGCAAACAGGTATTGTAACGTAATAAAACCGAACAGGTATATCAAACGCGTGCAGCCAACTTTAAGGGGCGCTCTCCTTTGAGCCTGGACTTGCTTCCGAAAATGATCCTGTTTCAACTTTGCGGCAAGAGGGGTTTAGCAGGTTCATTTTATTTCAAGGTTTTCTGGTACAACCCATGGCAAAGCAGGGTTACCCTCAGAGATACTTCCCCTACATTTCCCTACCCAAAAAACTGAGCATGTTACAATACATGGCATGATGACTGAGAATCAGGCAATGGACGTCTTCTTCGAAATCCACGATGATATCCCAAGGGGAGGCCCAGGCAGTATTGAGTCGACTCGTAGAGCCTTTCTTACCATGACCGACCTTCCAAAACAACCGATTATTCTTGACGTTGGCTGTGGCCCTGGTATGCAAACACTTGATTTGGCCAGTCTCACCAAAGGGAAGATCATGGCTGTTGATACTCACCAACCGTTTCTGGACAGACTTAATGGCACAGTCGACCAGCAAAACCTCTCAGAGCGAGTCACCGTCTTGAACAATGACATGTTTTCCCTCAACTTCGATCCCGAAACTTTTGATGTGATCTGGGCCGAGGGTTCCATATACATAATGGGCTTCGAGGAAGCCCTCCGTGCATGGAAACCGATGTTGAGAAAATCAGGATATCTCGCTGCTACCCATATCACTTGGCTAAGACCTGACCCGCCTGATGACTTGCGCTCCTACTGGGCAAAGGAATACCCACTAATTAAGGATATCGAGGCCAATCTTGAGATCGTTCGCCAATGTGGGTACAAACTGATCGCGCATTTCGACCTTCCAGAATCAGATTGGTGGGATCATTACTATACGCCCATTCAACAGAAGTTGCCGGCTTTGAAGGAAAAATACAAAAGCAACGTAGACGCACTGGCAGTCGTGCAAATGGAAGAAACGGAAATCGAAATGTATCGCAAGTATGCTTCCTACTACGGATATGTGTTCTACGTAATGCAGGTTGATTAACTAACCCACCCAAACTAAATGGTCTCGACAACACCCTTTTATATGTAAAGAGAGACAAAATGGAAATGGAATATTACGAAGACATCAAGCTTCACCAAAAAATAGTTGTTGG
The DNA here is from genome assembly GCA_013203045.1 of Chloroflexota bacterium. Lineage (GTDB taxonomy): Bacteria > Chloroflexota > Dehalococcoidia > SZUA-161 > SpSt-899 > JABMQN01. Next base: position 9,457 of record JABMQN010000002.1, on the reverse strand, counting down.
TGAATATACTGCGAATAGAGACGAAATGATCGAATTCGCAAGGAAGTGGGATCCTCAACCCTATCATATTGACGAGGAAGCAGCCCGATCATATCCCAATGGCCAGTTGACAGCACCCTCTGGCTACACTTTGGGAATCACTACTCTATTGCTTGCTCAGATGGAATCTCATAGAGTAGCGGTACTGGCCAACCTTGAATACGAGCATACAAAACTTCCCATTGCCGTTCTTCCGGACGACCACCTCACGATGACAATGGAGCACCTTGAGAAACGAGAATCTCAAAGCAACCCTGGCCGCGGTATAGTTCGTACTCTCATGGAAGTAAGGAATCAGCATAATGAGGTCGTACTCAACTACGTCGGTGTTGCGCTGATAGCGAAACGACCGATTTGAGGCGTCTGTTCTGTACCTGTTATTGATATAAAATCCCACAGAGTTACATGATAACAATCAACACGAACGAAGGTACAAGCATAGAAAAACCGGTGACGCCTGAGCTCGGGTTTTGGAAAGTTGCGTCAAATAAATGAACTATATCGAAGAACTTCAGGAAAGGCTTCTCATAAAAGGGAATCCCGAACTCCAAGAATGGTGGGAAGCGTATCTCAAGCACGAAGCAAAGTTTCTTGGACTCAGAATGCTCGATATCCAATCAATCCTGCACAAATGGTATTTTGAACTCAGGTTGGATTCTGAACTCTCATTCGAAGAACAAAAGGAACTGGCTCTCAGCCTATTTCGCGAAGAATATTCCGAGGAGAAAATAGCAGGTATTGTATTTCTTCGCGAAATACTACTCCCCGCCGGTGCAATTGATTGGCATACCGATCTGCCTCGTTTTGCTGAACTTTTCACTGAGGGATGGATCTCGGATTGGAACATATGTGACTGGTTTTGTGTAAAAGTTTTAGGCCCCCTCGTTGAACAACAGGGGGAAGATTGTGCACGTGCAATATCTGAGTGGCGCAAAGCGAGCAATATGTGGCAGCAGAGAGCTGCGGGAGTTGCATTTGTTAATTTGGCACCAAAAGGTAACGATAACTTTCCGGGATTTGTTGATATGCTGCTTGAGATATGTACTGAAACAGTCAGGCATCAAGAGCGGTTTTCTCAAACGGGAACAGGGTGGGTACTTCGTGAACTTAGCAATGCCGACGTGAAACAAGTAGAGATTTTCATTGAATCAAATATCGGCCATTTCTCTGGTGAAGGCTTAAAGAAGGCAATCGAGAAGATGCCCGACGAAACTCAAGAAAGACTTAAACAAGCACATAAAGACTGCGGTTAGCAGGTCAGATCTATTTCTTCTGTTTCCCAATAGGTGAACTCGAACCTTATTAATGGTTGCGGTTGAACTTATGCATGGGTTCGCGTAGTGCGCCTATTCACATCAGCAACTCAGTGTAGTAATATATCCAGTAACGTTAGCCCGAATTGGTTATAGAACAAGCGTAAAAAGGTTAAACAACATGTTCAAACTGGAAGGCCTGGAAAGTTCACGCATCATTTCACGTGTGAGGGAAATATCCGGGATTGTCGCCAAACCGCCGATCGAAGTGGTCACCGATACTACCCAATTTACGAGGATTTACCAGCACCAGATAATTCGGCTCGAAGGCAGGGATTTCTTTGTGCGGGGTGATGTTTACGAACCCCGATTCGGCATGCAGGACCAACCGAAGTTTTGGGTAAAACGGGGCTACGATCTAAACAGTGGCAAGATGGTGATCATAAAACTCGAATTCAACGAGGAGTTTACCAGTAATCTCGGTACGGTGCAGGTCCCCTGCTTCCGCAGTCCCAAAAAGGAAGCTGATGTAATAGCTCTGGTAAAAGGTGATTCACGCTTTATGCAGGGTGAAACACTGCGCGATGATGCAGGCAACTACGTACGGGTAATAGATTTTATACACGGTACGACATTGTATGGCAAATTATACGATATGACAATTGATCACGAAGAATACTATTACACGGAATTATCATCGATTCTGAAGAAGCTAGCGGGCTCTTTTGAGGCGATTCAAATGCTGCACGAACACAACCTCTACCATGGTGATATACGTAACGACCACATACTAATCGATGAAGAGACCGGTGAATACCGTTGGATTGATTTCGATCTCTGCCAGAACTTCGAGGCCTTCGATGTTTACAGACTTGGTAATGTACTGCAGTTTGTTGTCGGCAAAGGTCTGAATCCTCTTGGCCAAATTCGAAGATACGGGGACTTCCCTGCTGATGTCATCGCAAGCCTCCAGCCTGCAGACTGTGGCGCGTATTACACTTATCGCCTGATGAATCTTAGAAAAATCTACCCCTATATTAGTGAAGGTCTTAATGATATCCTGATGCGTTTCTCGGCAGGGTCTGAGAAGAGGATCAGGATGCTTTCAGAATTGGCATGGGATCTTTACGAAATAATCCCCACTCTTCCTACTGATCCCCTTGACCAACCCCTTGCATGAATTATTAATCTGAAGAGAGGTATATACCATGGGCGTAACCATCAAAGTGGATGATGATGAACTGCAAACAATCTTCGATTACCTCATCCAAATGAAATCCAATGATTCGTTTGTAGATTTCCTGGAATTAAATATTGAATCACTCGATCTGGATACAGGTTATGTGACATTTGATATGCGAGAACCGTTAATGGGAAATCCCATTTTTCGCACTTTGCAAGGGGGAGTAATCGCCACTGTTCTGGATATCGTCGGTGGGCATGTGGCATTCCTGAATGTGTTTAAAAGAGTTAAAGGTGCACCGTTCGAAAAACAAATTAAACGTGTCAGCAAGGTTGCCACGATCGACCTGCGAGTTGACTATCTGCAGCCAGGGAAAGGAGAGCGGTTCACTGCTAAAGGATGGGTTCTTAGAGCCGGGAATAAGGTTGCTGTTATTAGGATGGAATTACACAATGAGATGCAGGTTTTAATAGCGGTAGGGACAGGGACTTATAGTGTTGGCTGATGCACCTGTGTAAAACCAGCTACATCGATTATTAGCTCAACGAAAATCAAATACTGCCGATATACTATTTGAGCTAACGTTCTACTATTGGGTCTATCTGATCTATCCATTGTAATTAAGTCGACTTCGATTCATAAACCATCATTCACATCGTTCACTTATCTGCATCGAACTGCATGACAGCACATACTTTCTGCGTGTATTGATGGAGGAAATACCCCACATCAATATGAGTGCTGCCATTCCCAAGATTGATGGATTCCCAGCTTCTGTGTAGAACCTTGCGTTTGTTATCATCAATATGTGGCCCAGAAAGCTCGTCGGCTCAGTTATTGATATTTAACGGATAGAAAATAATGCACGGAAAACACATGAAACTCTGGGGAATGCTTTCAGTGGAAGATGAAAACTCCGGATTTGAAATCGTACTGGATACAGACTGGCTTATGCTCATCAAAGAACACGGGAAAACCCGAGCCCGTTTAGACCCCTCAATCTACACGTTACCTGAATTGCGTATCGTGGTGGATAGCCTGCTAAGATTACTCCGTGGTGAACCTTCTGTTGAAAACGACCTGCCGGACACTCCTGGGATGCCAATCTCAGAACTCAGTTTCCTCGCCATGCTCAAGTTCAGTCGCAACTAGGCTCCACAACCTCCTTCAAGACAACGGTACCTCTTGTCATCAATTTACCTTACATGCTATAATAACGCGCGTTCCCATAAAAGAACGCATGACCAACAGAGAGGGGTAATTTGCGGAATTACGAATTGACTGTCATTATTGATCCCGAAATCGCTGAAGAGGATGTACCTCAAGCGATGGACAAGCTTAATGCACTGATTGCCAAAAGCGGTGGTGACATTGCCGAGACAAACCACTGGGGAAGACGAAAATTGAGCTATCCCATTGGGCGCCATGGGGAAGGTAACTATGTGATGATGAAAGTGGGATTCGAGCCAGAAAGGACTTCAGAACTCGAGACCAGCTTGAATATCGCAGAAGAATACCTCCGCCATTTGCTGTTGAGAGTAGACGAATAGTATCGTAGGAAAGGGGGCTTGAATGGCTTGGCTAAACAAGATCATGGTCATTGGCAATGTGGGTACTGACCCGGAAATGCGCTTTACCCCTAACGGAAAACCGGTAACGTCTTTCCCGCTGGCTACCAACCGATTCTTCACTACTTCAGATGGAGAACGAAAAAGAGAGACTGAGTGGTTCGATGTCGTCACATGGGACAGGCAAGCTGAGAGTTGCAATCAGTTTCTGACAAAAGGACAACGCGTTTATGTCGAAGGGAGATTGAGAACCCGAACCTGGGATGCCCAGGATGGCCAAAGACGGTTCAGAGTGGAAATCAATGCTAATAGAGTGATATTCCTTGATCGACGGCCAGCACCGGGCGAACTTCCTGAAGGGGAAACCCCCGAATTCGATGAATACATGGGATCAGTCGCACCAGACGAACTCCCTTTTGAGTAGAGTCCCCATATAAGGGACAATCCATAAACTACGGAGCAAGTGTGAGAAATAAAGTAGGCCCTAAAAGAGAAAAAAGAAGATATGTCTCAAAGCGTAAGGTCTGTCCGTTCTGCGTAGACAGATCTCGCAAGATAGACTACAAAGAAGTCGATTCGTTACGTCGCTTCGTCTCCGATCGTGGAAAGATAGAGCCTCGGCATAGAACCGGTGTCTGCGCCAAGCATCAACGGTTGCTCAGTACCACCCTGAAGCGAGCCCGCTACCTCGCTCTTCTGCCCTACACTGTAGAGCACGTTCGTTGGAGCGGTGGCTTTGCACGAAGGGACCACAGATCTGCTTAGCTAACTCCCCTGGCACTGATCGATTCCAAGCGGTCGTCACTTAGGTATTCTCCCAAGTTTAATTAGATTGGTGGTTCATCTATGGCCAAGAAAAAAGAACATTCAGAATGGCTGATCACCAAAGGTCGGCTTTCTCGATATCAGAGAGAGCAGAAGCGACGTCGGCTGATCATCAGTATCGGTAGTGCAATAATTGCTATTGTGTTAGTGATCGTTGCCATTGGAATCTATCAAGATTTCGATAACGACCGTGAACCGTATCGCCAAACAGTCCTCAAAGTAAACGATGTCTCTTTCGATATGGACTACTATATCGAGATGCTCCGGGTTTATGGGGTTATATTTCAGCAGGACCCAACCCAACGATATTCCGCCGGCACAATGGTCCTGGAGAATATCAAAGGTCTTGAAATAGGTAGACAACTGGCATCAATGCTCTCAATAACTGTCGCGGAAGAAGAAATAGACACGGAAATTCTCAAGCGATTCAACCCCCCTGATCAATCAGACGATGAGGGCGAAAATGATAACCCTGAAGCAACGCCTGAACCTAAAGATTTCCAGCAATTCGAGAGATGGCTCGACCAGACAGGAGCATCAGAGAAGTACTACCGTGAACGCATCTCTGCAGAACTTCTGGGCCCTAAAATCGTTGACCATGCTCGTGAATTAATAGAGGTTCCAGAAGAGATGGAACAAGTACACCTCTATGGAATTCTCTTCGATACCGCAGTTGAAAGTGGGACATCCGCTGCTACAACAACAATTTCTACATCCGGAAGTCCTGCTATTATAGCCCCGGTGACAAGCGGTACTGATTCTGCTTCTTCGACTATCGAGACTCTGGATGAGAATGAGATTCGTGATGCCATCGCAACACGGTTAGAAGAGAGTGAGGATTTTGCTACCTTGTTTGAAGAATACTCGCTGCCTTTTGCAGGCTCAGAAGATGGCGATCTCGGTTGGGGACCCCGTGAAATCGTTACCCAGTACTATAGTGATGTAGTAACAGATGTTGCATTCAAGATTGATCTTGGTATTTTGAGTGGGCCAATTCCCGTAACTCCGTTTGAGGGAGAAACAATGTACTATGTGATCATGGTCACTGAACGAGAGGATTCCAGACCTTTAGACGATGATATCCGGACACTTATGGAACAAAGCGCTATCACCGATTGGTACAATGAGCAAACCAGCAACCTTGAAATCGATGACTACCAGGATGACCCTGCAGATGACAAAGATATTGTCTTGGAATATGATGATATTAACTGGGCCATACAGGAGGCTCTGGATTACTGACCGTATTACATTTAGGAAGTGACCGGGGTGAAAAATAGCGTCAATATTGGCTTGATTGGACTAGGAACGATCGGTGGTGGGGTAGCCAAGATCCTCCACGAAAAAGCTGATTCCATTACCAAACAAGTCGGCACTCCCCTGACTCTTCGCAGTGTTGCTGACCTCGACGAAACCAGAAAAGCATCACTACCCGATCCTAGTATTTTCACCACCAATGTCCAGAACATTTTCGATGACCCTGACATCGATATCGTAATCGAACTCATCGGTGGCGAGACTCCCGCCAAGACCTTCATCCAGGAAGCTATTCAGCGAGGCAAGCATGTTGTCACTGCCAATAAGGAAGTACTTGCCAAACATGGACCGGAGCTATTATCCCTGGCTGATAAGCACAAAGTCGGCCTTTTCTATGAAGCCAGCGTAGGAGGCGGTATCCCTCTCATCGCCCCGCTCAAACGAAATCTCCAGGTCAATGACATCTCATCGATTCACACCATTATCAACGGGACCACCAATTATATCCTGACCAGGATGGAAAAAGAGGGACTCGAGTTCTCTGCTGCACTTAAGGAAGCACAGGATTTAGGCTATGCTGAAGCCGATCCCACCCGCGATATCGAAGGATTCGATGCCGCCTATAAGATAGCTATTCTAGCCACCATCGCGTTTCACACCGATATTCGCCCCGAGGATGTTTTCCACGAAGGTATCTCCAGAATGACATCTCAGGATTTTCAATATGCCAGGGAATTGGGATACGCTATTAAACTCCTGGCCATTACCAAGAAAGAAGGTCCGTTCATTCAAGTACGAGTCCACCCTGTCTTCATCCCCGATGACATGCTTCTAGCCAAAGTTGACGGTGTGTTCAATGCCGTACAGATCGAAGGTGATCTGACAGGAAGAGTGATTTTTTACGGTCGCGGTGCCGGTTCCGAACCAACTGCCAATGTGATTGTATCAGATGTTATTCATATCGCACGCAGTATCAATACAGGCACCGAGATGCAACCTGAACTGTATCTTGACACACCCAAACAAATCATACCAATATCAGAGATCGAAACCCGCTATTACATGCGAATGACAATCGCTGACATGGCCGGAGTATTGGCCCAGATCACCAGAGTGCTGGGAGAAAACCAAATCAGTATCTCATCAGCAATCCAGAAAGAAGCCGATATCAAGTCACAAACTGCTGAGATTGTAATTATGACCCACCCGGCACAAGAGAAAGCCATGCAGCAGGCACTCGATCAAATGGAAAGCCTGGAAGCAGTCAAGGAAATTAGCAATCTTGTCAGGGTTGAGGATTGATCAAACTATCAATCAATTACTATTTATGTAAAGTATTGTTCTGATGGACCAGGATAAAATCAAAGACGCTATTACTTCTATCATCGAAGCTATCGGTGATGACCCAAACCGGGAAGGCCTCGTTGATACGCCACGGCGTATCGCAGAGATGTATGCAGATATCTTCAGGGGGATGCAAGAAGACCCTGAAGAACATTTGAAGGTCGGCTTTGAAGAGGGTCACCAGGAGATGGTGATCGCTAAAGACATCCCCTTCTATTCCATGTGTGAACATCATTTTCTCCCCTTTCATGGCATAGCCCACATTGGATACATACCCAATGGCCGCGTAGTGGGCGCCAGCAAGCTATCAAGGGTTGTCGAGGTTTTCGCTCGCAGACCTCAACTCCAGGAACGCCTAACCACCCAGATTGCAGATACATTCGTCAATGCCCTCCAGCCAAAGGGAGTAGCCGTTATCATGGAGGCGGAGCACCTCTGCATGACCATGCGAGGTATACGAAAGCCCGGCAGTAAGATGGTCACTTCAGCAATGAGGGGTTTGTTCCGTGAGCGATCTGCTACTCGCGCAGAATTCCTGACCTTAATTGGCCTCAAATGATTGGGGGAACGAACCAGCTCACGTCTTTCAGTTACGATAGTTTTATGTACAGTTATTCTTCACTAAGACATATGTAGGAATCTCTAAATGGCAGTACAAGAGTATCTATGCAATGGATGCAATAGCACATTCGTGATCAGAGACGAAGCGATGCCTGAAACAGAAGTTTCTATTATATGTCCGCGATGCAAGAGCTCAAACGTCGAGCGATATTACTTCCCACCCAATGCCTGCCGTCTTCACAATCTGGTCAAGTCCGATTCCAACTCAAAGTGATCAAATTTTGGTTTCAGCAAAAAAACCAATGCCAAAACCCAAAGCTTACGTCGATTACAACAAATGCGATCCTTACTTATGCCATGATGGTATTTGTGCAGCCGCCGAAGAATGTGAACTGAGAATTCTTTATCAGGATACCCCTTACGAACCCCCTGAAACCACCTCTGCTCCATGTAAAGGCTGCTTTAAATGCATGCTGGTTTGCCCTGCTAAAGCAATCGTAAAAATGTAGCAGGGCGTCATTTCCCCTTGAAGCTGGCTTCCCGTTTTTCAAACATCGCGGCGATGGCCTCTTTAGAATCCTCCGAAGTAATGCAGATTCCCTGACACTGCGCCGCCAAGTCTAGAGATGCTGAGAAGTCAGTCTGCAACCCCCTGCGCAATTGAAGTTTTGAAAGTCTGATCGCCAAGGGCGGCATCTTTGCAATCTTTGTTGCAAGTGCCATCGTCTCCGATTCTAATTCCTCCGGGGTAACTACTTTGCACAAAACCCCTAGTCTTTCCGCTTCTTTCGCATCGATCATATTCGCGGTAAATATTAATTCAGCTGCCTTGGGCAAACCCACCACACGAGGGAGTAACCATACACCTCCTGTCGCAGGTGTCAACCCTACTCTGGTAAATCCTTCATTGAATCTGGCCTTTTCCGAACCGATCCTCATGTCACATGACAAAACCAGATCAAACCCCCATGAACTGGCTGCCCCCTGAACCGAGGCAATCGTTGGTATGCTCAACTCATAAAGCGGAAGCATCACATCACGATATAGTTTTCGCAGGCCAGTACTGATTTCCTGGGCAGTTGTGCCAAGCCGTGTTGGGTCAATATCACTGATATCACCTCCGGCACAAAATGCCTTCTCCCCGGCTGCATTCAAAACCATCACCCTTATTTCCGAGTCTTTACCAATATCCTCCAGTGCAGCCGCCAACTCCCGTTCCATCTGGCCATTCACGGTGTTCATCTTCTCCGGACGATTGAGTGTGAGTGTTGCGATGTGGTCCTCTTTTTTTAGAATTATAGTTTTAAAATCCATAACCGATCTTTATGCTCCTTATTTCAAACTTGAAATGACTTCGGACCGATGATACTAGGTGTTTTACTCAAGTGTCAAGCGTGTCAAATCATTTAAACAGGTAACCCAACAAG
>JABMQN010000040.1 GCA_013203045.1 Chloroflexota bacterium | reverse complement strand
TTAATGGTTTGAAACTCCGGGTAACCAAGAAACATAATGGAGGTGACTGAATGGCAATAGGAATTGGCATAGCAGTATTATTGGTAGTTTTTATACTCTCATCCGCAATCAAGATCGTACAACAGTACGAATTGGGCGTGGTTTTTCGCCTGGGGAGACTGGTGGGTACAAGAAAGCCCGGAATCACATTGATCATCCCTTTTATCGATAGGCTTAAGAAGATCGACACTCGTGTCATTACAATAGATGTCCCTTCCCAGGAAATCATCACCAAAGACAATGTAACTGCACGGGTTAATGCAGTTGTATTCCTTCGAGTGCTTGATGCCGAACGTGCAGTTATTGAAGTATTCGATTTCAAGCTCGCAACTTATCAGATGGCCCAGACAACTTTGCGCAGTGTGCTAGGCCAGCATCAACTCGATGAATTGCTTGCTGAACGCGATCGGATAAACCAGGTGTTAAGAGAAATTATCGATGAAGCCACCGATCCATGGGGTGTCAAGGTCAGTTCAGTGGAAATCAAAGATCTTGAGCTCCCTGATGCTATGAAACGTTCAATGGCAGCACAGGCTGAAGCGGAAAGAGAAAGACGAGCTAAGATCATCCATGCCGAAGGTGAATTCCAGGCCGCCCAGAAACTACTTGATGCAAGCAGATTGATCAGTCAGGACCCGGCAGCCCTGCAATTGCGTTATCTGCAAACCCTTACAGAAATAGCTACTGAAAGGACAAATACCCTGGTTTTTCCACTGCCCATGGACCTGATCAAAGCTTTTACGCCTAATAAGACAGATACCTAAATATCATCCAGACAACAACGAAGATACGATCATTTCCTAAGTACAGTGCATTCTGTCTTCCATTTGTTATCTTGACTCAACAGATGCAACTCTTTTTTATGGCATTTTAAAGCTGCTCATAAATTGACAGTTAGTGAAAGGATTTGGTATATTTACACCGGTTGGGCAAATTTTTTTGTCTGTAAATCGGATAGCCAAGTATTCTAAAACATGTATTTTAAGGTTAAGGAGGAAGAAAAGTGGCAGGTATAACCTCGTATGGTGCTTATGTTCCGTACTATCGACTAAGCCGCGCTGAGATCGCCCGGGCATGGGATGGATATCCCAGAGATGGCGGCCGGGCAGTTGCCAATTGGGATGAAGACACCATCACCATGGCCGTTGAGGCTGTTATCGACTGTTTGAGAGGCTTCAAGCGAAATACAGTGGACGGACTTCTGTTCGCCACCACCACCCCGGCATTTATGGAGAAATCCAGCGCCGCCGTAATTGCTAAAGCAACCGATCTTAATAACGATCTGTTTTCTATCGACTGCGGCAGCAGTTTAAGAGCTGGAACTTCAGCACTTAAACTTGCGCTCGATATGGTTAAAGCAGGATCACAGAAAAATGTGGTTGTTACTGCTGCTGATTGTCGCCTCGCTCCCCCGAATTCTGGAGCCGAGAGTGATTTTGGGGATGGCTCTGCTGCCCTCATGGTTGGCGACAAAAACGTCGCTGTTGAAGTCGATGGTATCTATTCCTTCACCGAAGAATTCACCGATCGCTGGAGAAGGGCTGATGATCAGTTCGTTAAATCCTGGGAAGAGCGTTTCGTCAATACTCAGGGTTACAACCGGCTTCTCACTGAAACTGTCGGCAATGCTCTAAAAGCATTCAAATTGAAACCCGAAAGCGTCAGCAAACTCATTTTCCCCGCTCACGCCAAAACACCTCACACGCGTGCTACTTGGACCAAGGCATGTGGTTTCAAACCGGCCCAAGTACAGGATCCTTTGTTCGACGAAATGGGCAACACCGGCTGTGCTTTCCCACTACAGTTGCTTGTTTCTGCACTTGAAGATGCAAAGGCTGGAGACAGAATTCTTCTGGTCAGTTACGCTGATGGTGGTGATGTGTTCAATCTTCGCGTGACTGCAGAAATTGAAAAGATCAAAAAGGGTCGCCGAGGCATGAGGGATCACTTGGCTTCCCAAAAAGAATTGACCAATTACGGCCGATATCTACTCTTCCGGGGTTTGGTCTCAAGAGAGTATGAATCCGCGGCCCCGGTGCCATACGCATCGCTACCACGTGAATGGCGTGAGCGCAGTAGTATCATGTCGCTTCATGGCAGTAAGTGTAATAAATGTGGCGAAGTGCAGTTCCCAGTCGAGCGAGTATGTCCCAAGTGTCTTTCTAAAGATGAATTCACAGAAGTCAGTTTGGCCCAGACGCCAGCTAGTATCTATACCTATAATCTGGACTACGCTACACCTACGTCCGATCCACCAAACAGCATGTGCCAGGTGGACTTCAAGGGTGGGGGTCGAATCCAATGCATCATGGCAGATAGGGACCCCAACGAGGTGGAAATAGGCATGCCAGTTGAGATGACTTTCAGACGGTTCCATGAAGAGAAAGATATCGTACATTATTTCTGGAAGGCCCGCCCCCCCAGGGAGCCGAAAAAGTAAGGACTAATGGGGAATTAATAGGAGGTATAAGAACACATGGCAGAAGGAACCATTAAAGATAAAGTAGCCATAGTCGGCATGGGGTTGACCCGATTCGGAGAACTGTGGACTAAGAGCGACGCCGATGTAATCATTGAGGCTGCCTGGGAAGCTTATGAAGATGCGGGCATCGAGCCCAATGCAGTGGATGCGGCATTTGTGGGCACTATTTTCTCTGGTGTCACAGCAGGTTGTTTGAGTGAGCCGCTTAAAATGGATTTGAAGCCGGTTACCAGGGTAGAAAACAATTGCGGGTCGGGTTCAGAGGCACTCAGAATGGGCGCGCTTTCAATCGCCGCCGGCATGTACGATACTGTGTTGGTCTTAGGATTTGAAAAATGCAAGGATTGCGGTTTCAATGTCCTCCCCACTCCACAGCCCGATAGCTTGCACCCAGTATACAATACCAGGCTGACAGGTCCTGGCGCCTATGCAATGGCCACCATTAACTACTGGCACAAATACGGTATTGATCCGATCGAAGGTAAACGCACTCTGGCGAAGATTGCTGTGAAGAATCATCATAACGGTTCGATGCATCCCAAGGCTCATCTTCAACGAGAGCTGAGCATGGAAGCTGTGATGATGTCGCCCCCGATCGTTTATCCGCTGGGTCTGTTTGACTGCTGTCCCACCACAGATGGTGCAGCCGCTGCAATTTTGACGAAAGCCAGTCTGGCCAAGAATTTCCGTGATGATTATGTTCTGATTAAAGGTTTGGGCGTATCCGTTACCCGTATAAATCCATGGAACGGCAAGTGCAAATCTGATGTAGACGCGACCTTCTGGACAGAAACGGCTGTTGCTTGCGATCAAGTAAAGGCTCAGACCGGCGTCAAGGATTTCAATAAAGAAGTTCAACTTGTTGAGTTGCACGACTGTTTCACCATTACTGAACAGATTGCTTATGAATCCCTGGGAATTTGCAAGAAGGGTGAAGGCACGGAGGCGGTCAACGATGGACGATTCCTGCTTGATGGCAAACTGCCGGTTAACCCTGATGGCGGTTTGAAATCCTTTGGTCACCCCATCGGTGCCAGTGGAATTCGCATGGTCTATGAGTGCTACAGGCAGATTCAGGGCAGAGCCGAGAAACCTGAGCGCCAGTTGAAGGATGTCAAGCTGGCTCTGGCACAGTGTCAGGGTGGCGTTCCTGGAACATTCCAGGCTAACGTACAGCTCTTTGGTGCAAGAGACTAGGATAGGTAAAGTACCTGAAAGGAAATAAATATTAATGGCATACGAAGATATTCTCTACGAGGTCAAGGATCACGTAGCCAGAATCACCATAAACAGACCAGAAAAATATAATGCCTTCACTCGCTGGACTCTTCATGAGCTGGTACAGGCATTTGTTGAAGCCGGTGATGATCCCACGGTGGGGGTAGTAGTTCTCACTGGAGCAGGGCCAAAGGCATTTTGTAGTGGTGGCGATGTTGAATGGGAAGCCAAAGGCTTCGGTGGCGGTTGGGGCCCAAAAGTTGATGTTTTTACCGCTATTGTCACATGCCCCAAACCAACTATTGCCCGGGTTAACGGGGTTGCCATAGCAGGCGGAAACGTAATGCAGGTTTGCTGCGATCTGGCCATTGCTGCGGAGAACGCTCGGTTCGGGCAGGCTGGTCCCAGGGTTGGCAGCTTCAACGCTGCTTTTGGCACCAGCTATCTGGCTCGACTGGTTGGCGAACGCAAGGCCAGGGAGATGTGGTTCCTTTGCCGGCAATATAAGGCACCGGAAGCCTTGGAGATGGGACTTATCAACACTGTTGTACCAGCCGACCAGCTGGACGCAGAAGTTGACAAGTGGTGTGGTGAAATCCTGGCTCTTTCGCCATCTGCATTAACAGCCTGCAAGAACAGTTTCCTTGAGGAAACCGCTCCTTACATCGGACGTGCGCTCTTTGGTGCACAGTTGACGGGATACATCCAGTCAAGTGATGAGGCAAGAGAGGGTCAAATGTCTTTCGTCGAAAAGAGGAAGCCGGACTTCTCCAAATTCAGGCAAAAATAGCATACAATCCTTTTAAGAATAGAAAAGCAACAATAGATAGGGATATTCAGATAGCTCCGGTATGGATGCGAACTGAATATCCCTGTTTGATGTGGAGAGACATTTAAAAACCACCGGGAGAGGATGAGGTATGGATTTCAGTTTAACACCAGAACAGGAAGCCCTCAGACAGGAGTTTGAAGAATATTTCACTGAAAAGGAAAAACAAGCCCCCGAAGGGTGGTTCACCGCAAAAGTCGACTATTGTTATGAACATGACGAAGCTTGGGAGTTTCATCGCACTATCGGGAAGGAACTCGGCAAAAAAGGTTGGCTTTCACTCCCGTGGCCCAAGGAGCTTGGAGGACAGGGCTTCGGGCAAATAGAACAAATGATATTCCAGGAAGTCCGGGCATACCACCGTATTCCTGGCTTTGACCCGGGTCCAGTAGTTGCTGCTGCTGGAGTTTTGGAACGGGGGACCGATGAACAGAAAAAGAAATGGCTCCCACTCATTGCCAGTGGCGAGTCGACCTGGTGCGAAGGTTGGAGCGAGCCGGATTCCGGTTCAGACTTAGCTTCAATTACCGCTACAACCGGCGTACTTGATGGAGATGACTGGGTTATCAGCGGACAAAAGGTTTGGACCACGGGAGCTCATCGTTGCAGCCATATAATCCTTCTGGCGCGAACTGACCCCACTGCTCCCAAGCACAAAGGCATTACTTACTTTCTCACGCCGATGGATGTGCCAGGCATTGAAGTTCGGCCCATACTTCGCATGTATCGCGGTCATTCTTTCAACGAAGTCTTTTTTGATGGTTTCCGCATCCCCAAGGAGAACATCATTGGTGAAGCCAACCAGGGTTGGTACGTCCTCATGGCAGGTATGGACTTTGAGCGAACCGGAGTTTCCTTCGTCGCAGAGACTCGTCGCGATTTTGATGAACTGATTGAATTCATCAAGGAGCATGGTTACGACGGCAGAAGTCCTGCGGAAATAGCGGTAGTCAGACACAAACTGGCCCAGTGTCAAATTGAGCTTGAGATATGGCGACAGTGGGCTTATTACGTGGCCTCACTGCAGAGCAAAGGAGCCCACGTCCCCGGAGAAGCTTCATCCGTCAAGCGCGTTGGCTCCGAACTCATGGTTGGGGTTTCTCAAGTAGGGCTTGAGATCCTCGGCATGTATGGTCCGCTTCAGAACAGTTCGAAGTGGGCAAGGTTGCGCGGTGCATTTGAATATGCCTGCCAGCACGACCTCGGTATGACAATCGCTGGCGGAACTACGGAAGTACAAAAGAACATCATCGCCTGGATGGGACTGGAACTCCCGAGGAAATAGGGGATGTCCCCTGTAAGGGCAGTTCATGAACTTGCCCCTACCACCAAGGGATTGATAGACGCACCAATCACCCCTCTCAAAAAGGGAACAAAATATTAAGACTCAAGCAGTGAGGAAAAGCAATGAATCTAGATTTTACAGAAGATGAAGAACTGATTCGAAGCATAAGCAGAGATTTTCTGGAGAAGGAATTCCCCAAGGAACTGGTAAAGCAACTTGAAGACGATCCGAAGGGTTACAGCCCGGAGGTCTGGAACAAGATGGCAGGACTAGGCTGGATGGGATTGATGATTCCGGAGGAATATGGCGGCTTTGACGGTAGCTTCATGCAGCTCGTCATCCTTCTGGAAGAAATGGGACGAGCTTGCACGACCGGACCGTTTTTCTCTACAACACTCGGAACACTGGCCATACTGGATGCTGGTAGCCAAGAGCAAAAAGCAGACCTTCTTCCCAAGATAGCTCAGGGCGAACTTATACTGGCTCTGGCGTTAACCGAGCCCATTGCCAGATATGATGCTGCAGGAGTCACCATAGAAGCCAAGTCTGAAGGAGACGATTACATTCTCAACGGTACGAAGCTTTTCGTTCATGATGCCCAGGCAGCCGATTACCTCCTGTGTACCGTAAGAACAGATTCGTCCTCTGCTCCCGAAAACGGTATAAGTTTTTTCATGGCAGACACCAAGAGTGCCGGGATCAGCATTACTCCACTCACAACCATGTCATACGATCATCAAAACGAGGTCGTTTTCGAAAACGTTAGAGTGCCAAAAGCCAATATGTTGGGCGAATTGAATCAGGGCTGGCCTGTAGTTGAAAAACTGCTTGAGAAGGCAGCAGTAGCCAAATGCGCTGAAATGAACGGGGGTGCCGACTGGGTAGTGGCTACAAGTGTCGATTATGCCAAGGAGCGGATACAATACGGAAAACCCATCGGCAGCTACCAAGCCATTCAGCACTATCTTGCAGATATGTGGACCAATGCAGAGCTGTCAAAGCGAATTACCTACTATGCCGCATGGAAGATTGACCAGAGATTGCCCTGCACCATGGAAGCATCCATTATAAAAACATGGGTAAGTGATACCTACAATCACACATCTCGAATGGGCGTTCAGATTCACGGCGCTTTGGGAACCACCCGAGATCATGATATGGGTCTTTATTACCAACGAGCAAGGCAAGCATGGCCTCTCTTTGGTGATCCCGATTTCCATCGGGAGAAAGTCGCTCAGGAAATGGGACTCTAGCTCGTTTCTTTAAAATATACCAATTGAAAAACCACCATTGGATGATGGTGGTTTTTTCTTACCATTTGTTATGTTGCTACCGTCTGCTTACCTAGGGGATCGTCCTTTCAAAGGTTGGGGTTTGCTATAAGCTACAAAATCGGTCATCCAGTGTACCTTCATTACCAACGGTCAACGGCAAAGAGACAAAGAATTTGCTACCAACTCCGTATTCCGATTCCAGCCATATCTTTCCACTGTGTTTACCTAGAATCTTCTTTATGATAGTTAATCCCAATCCTTCGCCCGTAGTAACCTCTGAAGTGGTCTAATGGAAACGGACACCTGGAAAAGAGTGATAGACTTTTAGAGAGGTGTTCAAATGACAGGAGAGAAGAGAAGGAGCTACACACCGGAATTCAAGCATGAGGCGGTGA
>JABMQN010000039.1 GCA_013203045.1 Chloroflexota bacterium | reverse complement strand
TGAATAATCTTCTGATAGCCTATCAATCCAAGAACAATGGAGCTAAACCTGACCCTAATAAAAGGCAGGTACCTCGTACGGTTACATCTTTAATGATTCAACCAGAGCTTGTTGGGTTACCTGTTTAAATGATTTGACACGGTCTTTGAAAAGATTATTAACCAAACCTTTACGCCTACTTTACTGGACTGTAACCTTCATTGACTGGATAATTTACCTTCGAATGGTATCTTTTATTTAAGGGATGTGATAATCCTCCTATCTTCCGTAAATATTTTGTAATAAATGCTTATGACGAAAATCGGAATGTAGCTCATGTGTGGAGGTAATCGATGAGTTATACGAAAACTAACATATGTCCATTGTGTGGCGATATGGTCAGGAAGAGCTGGGCTAAATGCTCTCGTTGTGGTGGGTCGTTACTGGGAACCCCTTCAACCCCAGACAAAAAGCATCGCGTGTCAATGGCATTTAATCGGAAAGCCGCCATCCATTTAGCGGAAAATTCACCCAAGCGGGAAAAGACAGGCACCTGTCCCATGTGCGGTGACATAGTCAAAGCGGGTTGGGGACAATGCCCACGCTGTGGTGAATCTTTGGAAGAAGTAATGGCATTCCCAAGTCTGTGGTATGAAACTCCTACTACTTCAAACCGTAGAAACGTCTTATCTCGTATAGATGAGCCACCGAGGAGCCGCGTCAAAATAAGTGCGTGCACACTCTGCGGCGATA
The DNA here is from genome assembly GCA_013203045.1 of Chloroflexota bacterium. Taxonomy (GTDB): domain Bacteria; phylum Chloroflexota; class Dehalococcoidia; order SZUA-161; family SpSt-899; genus JABMQN01. Next base: position 28,952 of record JABMQN010000039.1, on the reverse strand, counting down.
TGGTTAAAGAAGGTTGGGGACAATGCCCGCGCTGTGGTGAAATATTAAAGAAAGTATAGTCAGCTTTGATGTGGTTGTGTTATACCAAATCGTCGGATAGTGTATTGTCGATAATCAGACAGCTCTTAACCTACAGTATATGATCCTGTGCCAACTGCAATGAGTTCCTGTCTATCGTTATGTAATTCCATACGGGTAACTGCAACTTTGTTCCCTATCCGCAGCACGTAACCGGAAGTTGAAAAATTGTTACCCGTCCCCGGTAGCAAATAGTCTATACGAATGTCAATTGTGCCGATCCTGGTGGCTTTCTTCATAATCTTCTCTATGGGTTGCCCTCTGGCTCGCTTGAATTGCTTGAGAAAAACGACGTGGCCTCCCGTGATATCCAAAATAGCTGAGATGACACCCCCATGCAAAGTACGGTAGATGTAGTTTCCTATTAACTCGTCACGCATCTCGAATTTCAAACTGGCGTTGTCCAAATCGGGTGAATCCATTGTGAAACCGAGAAATTCATTGATTGCAGGGTTATGTTGTGCATGAAAAAACTCTACCAGTACCCGCAATTCGTCATCCTCAAATTCGATTCCCATAGCCTATCTCCTTTCGTGGGGCTTGAAGCCGCTTCTAGTTGGTATTCTGCCGGGGAACATATTATTTGTCAATTGGATGTTGGGTTTCAATTGGATTTACACAAGGCAATTTTGGATTCGGCTCTTTGCTGCGGAGAGATCCATGAAATCCCCTAAGCTATTGCCAGGGATCTAGACGAATAGACCATAATAAGTCAAGCGGCATACTCAAAAAACTACTGGAAAACATCGCTCACTGGGCGCCACAAACCCCTGCAATTATCCGTTTTGATACTTTTACAAAGCTATCTCTTTCAGTATATATTTATGATATAAAAAAGAGGGGCGACCAATTGGTCGCCCCTCTTCAAAATAACTAGTCAGTAATTGTCAATCTTACATGACAGAGACAAACACTGGCACGAACAGCAATGAAATCATGCTCATCAGTTTAATCAAAATGTTCAGGGAAGGCCCGGAGGTATCCTTGAACGGGTCACCAACAGTGTCACCGTTGACCGCTGCTTTATGAGAATCAGAGCCCTTGCCTCCCAGGTTACCCTGTTCGATCCACTTCTTGGCATTATCCCAAGAACCACCGGCGTTGGCCATTGTGACAGCCAGCACAAAACCGGTACCAATGGCACCAATCAATAATCCACCCAGTGCTTCAGGGCCAAGGAACGGAACGAGACCCACAGTGATCGGGATAACAACAGCTAGAATACCAGGTAACATCATCGATCTGAGAGCTGCTTTGGTACTCATATCAACGCAAGTATTGTAGTCGGGCTTAACACCTTCTTTACCCTCAAGCAACCCCGGTATCTCTCGCCACTGGCGGCGAACTTCGTTAACCACACCCATGGCGGCTTTACCCACAGCGTCCATTGTCAGTGCGCTAAAGAGACACACCATCATAGCACCAATCAGCACACCCATCACAACCTGTGGATCCATAAGGCTCATGCTGAAGGTCTCATTAACTCCTTCATCTTCCATTTCATTTATAATATTCTGACCGAAAGCGGCCGTCAAACCAAGGGCGGTCAGCGCGGCTGAACCAATGGCAAATCCCTTACCGGTTGCGGCAGTGGTATTGCCCAGGGAATCGAGAGCATCTGTCTTTTCCCTGATTTCCGGGGGAAGGCCCGCCTGCTCAGCGATACCGCCGGCGTTATCAGCCACCGGACCGTAGGCATCTGTAGCCAGCGTGATACCCAAGGTGGAGAGCATGCCGACCGCGGTGATAGCCACACCGTACAACCCGGCCAGTTCATAAGCGATCAGAACGGCAGCTACTACCAGGAGTACCGGGATTACCGTACTCATCATTCCGGTAGAGAAACCCTTAATAATCAGGGTTCCGGTTCCGGTCTCAGAAGCTTCAGCCACCCTTTGTGTGGGTTTGTAAATATCAGCAGTGTAATACTCAATGCTGACACCAATCAGCACACCGGCAATCAGGCCGGCAATGATCGAAAGCCAGATATCGAGGCCTTCCACGTACTTGTCACTTATTGTCACCGGATCAATGTCCATCAAATAGATAGCAAGGGCGGCAAAAACGGCAACGAAGAACGAAGCAGCATATACGCCACGTCGCAGGGCTGCAAGCAGAGCTTCGATTTTGAGCTGTTCTCCAACCCGGACGAAGAATGTACCGGCTATTGAACAGAGAATGCCAACACCAGCAATGATAAACGGCAACATAGCCAAGTCACCATCGAAGGCAATGCCGGCTCCGATGGCCACTGTCATGGTGGCGATGATAGCGCCTGCGTATGATTCAAACAGGTCGGCGCCCATTCCAGCAATATCACCGACGTTGTCACCAACGTTATCGGCAATCACGCCCGGATTTCTGGGATCATCTTCAGGAATTCCGGCCTCTACCTTACCAACCAGGTCGGAACCGACATCAGCAGCCTTGGTGTAGATGCCGCCACCCACCCTGGCAAACAGGGCAATTGAGGAAGCGCCAAAACCAAACCCTACCAGAATGCTGGTGATGTCGCTTGTTTTCACTCCGGCGTCATTGACACCCTCGTTATAGCCACCCCAGATGACATAGATGACACTCAAGCCAATTAATGCCAGAGAAACAACCATAAGTCCCATTACGGCGCCGCTGCTGAAAGCAACGCGCAGGCCCTCGTTCAGGCTTTTCTGAACACCAGCTACCGTGCGGCAGTTGGACTTCGTTCCAATCTTCATTCCGATGAAACCTGCGGCTACAGAACACATAGTACCGATCAGATAGGCAACTGCTACTAGCCCCCTGGGCTCAATCAGCACCCCCAGCACTATGGCCACTATCACTACAAACGCAGCAAGATACTTGTATTCCCGGACGAGGAAGGCTAAGGCGCCTTTTTCGATGAGTTCTGAAATTTCTCTAACGTCCTGGTTGCCCCTGTCTTTCTTCATCAGGCCTATCACTGTGTATACAGCAAAAGCAATACCGATGGCCCCTGCTATCAGGGCATAATAAATAAGATCCACTATCAAACCTCCTTATATAAATTTAACCTATATTACAAACAATGACCCCTTGGAACCTTCCTCGGTCTAGTCCAAGAGGTCAAAAGTTAAAGCCAAAATATTCAAATTGCCGCAGACGGCTCCTTGATTTCCTTCATAAATCGTACCATCCATCGTGAGCAAGTCGCATCGGCAGGCCAGCGTATTGACCAACCGAACAAAAGGCCTAGGCCCCATGCGGTATTCTAAGCAAAAATGCCTAGTAGTCACATGAAGATTGGACACTTTCAAAACGAAGTCTTGACCCCTTCAAAGGCCGGGCCTCTCTAATGTAAAAACTCGATTATAGTGCGCCCAGTTCCAAAATATCAGTACCAGCCTAAGTCCCTTCAGCCCTGGCCATATAGTTTTTGCCCCAGGCACGCACTATTAAACCACCAGCAACGATCTGGATCGCCAAGCCAGTGAGTATTGCCCAGAGCCACCAAAGCCCTAATAAGACTGCGGAACAGACTATCCATACGATCACAAGAACAGCCAGTCCTGAGAGGCTCCATTCCATCGATCTATCACTCAATTTCGGCATTACCTCCTTTCAAGTTTTTGTTAAATGCCTCAAGTTTGGCTTCTAATTCCTTCTGTCTCAATGCTACGGTCAAATCACCCCGACTCCTCTCCAAAACTCCTCTAACCATATCGGTGGTCCTTCTCAGCCCCCCGGTCAGGGCATCGGGATAATCAATGGTCACCAGAAGGCTGTAGATATCATCCATCATCCTCAGGATTTTCTCGCAACGTTCCACCTCTCCACGTCTCATCACATCCAGTATATGCCGTCTCAGCTCCCCGGCCGCTTCACCCAAACCGTTTAGATAGGCTGAATACCGTACCCCAAGCTCATCCGGATTCGGTATAGCCTGCCCAGAAATCAAGGCCAGAGTTGCACGAGCTTCAGTATATTCTTTTTGAGAATCAAGAACAAAACCAGTGTATCGCAAATCATCGTTACCACCGATGGCTTTATCCACTTCATCTAAAATGGCCTTGGCTTCATCCGCCAGAGACTTCGCCAGATCAAATTCTCCGCGATGCGCTGCCCTTATGGAAGTGGAACATTTGTATATCGCCTCTCGGGATGATTTAATCGCTTTGTCCCGGGCCTCATGTTTAGCCGAGAAACTTTCTCTAACCTTCTTACCAATGCTTTCAAGTTCAGTAGATAAATCAGTCAATTGCCACCTCTTCAGTTAAATTTCGCAACCAGTTGCTGCGTTGAAGCCAGTATATCTTCGTTATCAAGAACCGCACTTATCACAGCAACAGAATCAGCTCCTGCTTCTATTATCGTATCCACGTTAGTCTCGTTTAAACCCCCGATGGCTACAATCGGGATTGAGACCTTTCCCCTTATCTCTTGTAGCCTTTCCGGACCTACGACTTCGGCATCTGCCTTTGTGGATGAGGGATACATCGAACCCACTCCAATATAATCAACTCCTTCTTCCTGAACCTGAACTGCTTGTTCCACCGTACGCACAGTGCACCCGATTATTTTATCCAAAGACATCATTCCCCGTGCCAGAGGAACGGGAAGATCATTCACTCCGAGGTGTACTCCATCAGCATCAACTGCCACTGCTACATCTATCTGGTCATTCATAATGAAAAGGACATCTGCCTCAGCACACACCTGTCTGAGTTCATGAGCCACATCTATTATATCTCGTTTACTACGAAGCTTGTCCCTCAGTTGAACAACTCTGGCACCTCCTTGAATCACTTGACGAGTAGCTTCAACCTCACTTCGTCCTACAAGGTTTTGTCCGTCAATGATGACATAGAGCCCTGCAATTCTCTCTCGCTTATCATGACGAATTAACTTCAGTGTTAGTTCCTTTTCAATCTCGTAGAGCATAAATCTGGCTTGCTCAAAGTTGCGTTGAGCGATTTCCATTGGAATCTGGGGAAGCTTGGCATATTCCTCGAGGACGCGCAAGGATTCCTGAGTTCGCCGGGCATTCGCCGCTATCAAGTCAACCAGTTGTGTCCTGGGAATAGTAGCGACTGCCTTTTCACGCCCAACATCTCCTTCGGAATTGCGGGAAGCCAGCAATTTACTTCGGAATGCGGGATCAATTGAGGTTAACTCGTGGCGCATTCGCTTGAGAGCCTCGGTGATCTTAATATCTCCCAATACAAAGCGCGCAGAATCTTCGAGAACGCGGAGGCCCTCGCCGAGGCGATCGAGGTTGGCATCCATGAGACGCAACATTCGAAAGTAGAGCCTATATTTCATTAACGTTTGGCTGGAGGTCTTTCGTAGCGCCAGGCATATCACCCTCCCTGGCACCATCGATCATATCACGAATTTGTGATGGCATTTCCATGCCCATACTGGCGAACTTGTCTTCCGTCGATCTTCCAATATTGCGTGGGTCCATGTAGTAATCGGGACTGTTGGGATTGTTATGCACTGCATGAACATCACTCACTGATTTGGAAACACCAAAGCTCGTGATAAGACGAATCATATCTTTACTGCCGCAAGAACCACATTCTGCATTTACCGGTGAGGTTACAGTCCTCACAAAAACGCTGGTCCTGTTTTGACACTCCTGACACTGAAACTCATAAATTGGCATTCACCTAGTCCTCATCCCCTCCATCGGAACCGCTGTCATTTCCCAAACCCAGAGCCTGTTGTGCATCGGACGCAACACTCTCATATGACTCACCCGATTCTAATCTACCTTGAAACTCCTCATATTCGGGTGCGATATCATCGCCGGTGGCATTCATCATCTTACGATTCCATTCTGCCAATGCTCTGGGATCACTGGATTCAAGCCCCCTTACGAGTTGATGATCGCCCAGGATATCTTCATAGAAATCTTTCCGGTAATAAGTATCACCCTTGCCTATGCGAAACCTGGAGAATAATCGAGTTAATTCATTGCTGCCACACTGGGGACATTTCGCAGATGGATCATCCTCAAAACCTCTCATAAATAAAGAGACTCGACGTTTACAGTTTCCGCAACGATATTCATAAATTGGCATCAGATTTACACCTCACTCCACACTGAAATTCTATCAGATGACGGAGTGAACTAGCAAATGTACATCCTTCAATTCACGGCATTTTCAATGATTTCAATGCGGGATATTTTGTCGGCCCTCCCAACTTCGACTGCCACTATATCAATACGCCAGAGTTCGGGCGAATCCTGATGTTCCTGCAAATAGGTTTCAGCCAATTCGACAAGTTTGGCCTTCTTAGCCAGTGTTATCGATTCTTCAGGGCTACCGAATTGCCGGTCCCTTTTGGTGCGAACTTCAACAAATACCAGGTAGTCCCCGTCCCGGGCAACGATATCTACCTCTCCTATCGAACAGCGATAGTTACATTGAACAATCTCATACCCGTGCTTCTCGAGGTGATTTTTGGCGACCTGTTCCCCAAATGCTCCAAGTTGTTTTCGATTATCCCCCATATTTCTCCAGTATTCGTCGCACAGGGCCAAAGCTGCTGCGGTGGATTGGGCAACACCCGATTCTCACAAGGTTCTCCATATGTTCCTTGGTAGGGTATCCCATATTCCGAGCGAAGCCAAATCCAGGATACAGAACGTCATATTCCATCATGAGTCGATCCCGATAGACCTTGGCAACAATTGAAGCCGCAGCGATGGAAAGGCTAAGGCTATCTCCCTTAATAATGCTTTTCTGATGAATTTCAAGTTCCGGCAAGACAACAGCATCGATAAGTAAGGAATCCGGATGACGTAAAAGCTGAGCCACGGCATCACACATAGCCCGTCGAGTAGCTCCGACAATTCCGTACAGATCAATCTCTTCATGAGTGGCCATCCCAATACCCACTGCTATCGCTTCTCGATGGATACAATCTGCAAGAAATTCACGCCTTTTTCGAGAGAGTATTTTACTATCCCGAACCTGAGACAACCAGGATAAGTCATTTTCTGACGAGAGAATTACCGCACCAGCCACCACTGGTCCAGCTAGAGGCCCTCGTCCCACCTCATCGATCCCGGCAACAAGCTTGTATCCCCTACTCCAGAGTCTTTCTTCTTCGATGAAAGTCGGTGCATCCTTCATATCATCACGATTATACCTGCAAAAATGTACATTAACAAAGCCTGTGTTTCTATGAGGTAGCATCAGATATCTACGGTTGTCCCCGCAGTATATTTGGGGGCTAATCCTGCATAACTTACACGCCTGCATGATTGTATACAATTCAGTAAACCGATATTCTATCATTCGCAGAAGCAAAGAAAAATGAAAGAACTGACCAGCGGCAAATTCACCGGATTGCAGAAACTGTCTAACGATAAAGGCATCCTCTGCATGTGTGCTATGGATCACCGCAGATCATTGAGGAAGATGCTCTGCAACGATGATCCATCAACTGTCAGCTACCAAACGCTGGTGGATTTTAAAATAGACCTCTGCCGGGAGCTAGCTCCATATGCTAGTGCCGTTATGCTTGATCCGGTCTATGGTGCCACTCAGGCTATTGCTATGAGGATCATTCCCAACGACACCGGGCTCATTGTCACTCTGGAAGGGGAGGACTATGATGTCCCTGGAGATAATGCAGAGTTCGCCGAAGTGATCCAAGATTGGGACGTCAGCAAAGCAAAAGGGATTGGTGCCTCAGCTGTCAAGGTCCCCTTCCTCTATCGCCCTGATATGCCTAATATCGCCTTTAACCAACTGAAAAGTGTCAGCCGATTTGCATTCGAATGCACAGAGGCCGATATGACACTCGTCCTTGGGCCAAGAAGCTACCGGGTGAGAGAGTTGGAAAGGGATCATCCCAGATTTGCCCAGAAGAAACCTGAACTGATTACTGAAACGGTCTACCAGCTTTCAGCACTACCTATCGACCTGCTCAAGATCGAGTTCCCGGTAGAAACGATTTCTACAACGAGTGAGCAACAATTACTCGATATCTGCATACAGGTAAATGAGGCATCCCTCGTTCCCTGGGTACTACTCAGTGCGGGAAATGATTTCGAGGTCTTTATTCACCAACTAGAGATAGCGTGTAAGGCCGGGGCCTCCGGATTTCTGGCAGGTCGATCCGTTTGGCAGGAAGCTACTATTGCCCATTCCCGAGAAGAGAGAATTGAATTTCTCCAAACTTCAGGAGTAGAGAGACTGCAGCAAGCAATAATGATAGCTAACACGTACGCAGATCCCTGGCAACACAAGTTCGAAACCAGCATCGACCACTCTCATCAGAGTATCACCAGAACATTGTATCAAGAATCACAAGTCTAGTGTGCTGTCAGCTATCAGATGTCGGTTGTCAGTCCTCCCAACCCTTCACATTTTGCTGTCATTAGTGTCCTTCCAATATCGGAAGGAGGAATCTCACAATCTGACTTGGCCGAACCAAATCAAAAAATCAGCTTATCCGTCACTTGATGCATGACACTTAACTAGTGGCCGGCCTCTTTTTTTTACCATTTTTCAACGCATTCCTTCCTTGCATGTTCGCTTCGGTCTTTGAACGTGTTCAACTTGCCCCCCATCTCTGCGATTTGCTATACTAACACTCGTTTCGCAAGAAACATTTAGCAGGATGAAATACGATACCGTCATAGGATTGGAAGTCCACTCTCAATTACTGACCAAGAGCAAGATGTACTGCCGGTGCAGCACGGACTACGTCAACGATCCACCCAACACTCACGTATGCCCTGTCTGTCTGGGCATGCCCGGAGTTCTGCCTACAATCAATCAGCAAGCCGTGGAATACACAATTATGACTGGTCTGGCGCTCAACTGCACCATACCAACCTTCACTAAATTCGACCGAAAAAACTATCCCTATCCCGACTTGATGAAAGGCTATCAGATTTCCCAGTACGACTTGCCTTTTTGCATTGATGGCTGGGTTGAGATTGAAATCAACGGAAACAAAAAAAAGTGTGAGATTACACGTGTACACCTGGAAGAAGATGTTGCCAAACTAGTGCATCGCACCGATTCCTCCGGGGAAACGTACAGTTTAATGGATGTGAACCGAGCGGGAATGCCTCTCATGGAGATCGTGGGAGAACCGGATCTCAGCTCCCCTGAAGAAGCACGATTGTATATGATGAAGCTGCACGGCATACTCCGATACCTGGGTGTCTCCACTGGTAATATGGAAGAGGGAAGCTTCCGTTGCGATGCCAATATCAGTCAACGTTCAGCGGAGGATGGCACAACTTTCCCCAAAGTCGAAGTCAAAAACATGAACAGTTTCAAGGCCGTATACTCAGCCTTGAAATACGAAGAAGAACGACAGAGAGAAGTTATTGAATCAGGAGGCCAACTGGTTCAGGAGACCAGGGGTTGGCTTGATGATGAGGGGATTACAGTATCGCAGAGAAGCAAGGAATATGCCCATGACTATCGGTACTTCCCCGAGCCGGATTTACCTCCACTTACTATAAGCTCAGAGCGGGCCGAAGCGATAAGGGCAAGTATCCCGGAACTGGCTGATGCCAAAAAAGACCGCTTTATGGTAAAGTATAGTCTGACAGAGTATGACGCAGAACTCCTCGTCAATTCGAGGGAATTTGCTGACTACTATGAATCGTGTGTGGAATTAGCATTTGGAGAACAGATAGCTGAAGGTCGAGCCAAGGTTGTTGCCAACTGGATGCTGGGGGAACATCTCAGACTGCTTAATGATGCAGGAATCGAGATCACCGAATCCAAGATCACACCGCAACAGTTTGTAGAGATGCTCGACATGATAGACCAGGGAACGTTAAGTACTACCCTGGCAAAGCAAGTATTTGAGGAAGTTTTTACTACAGGCAAGAAGCCTGCTACAATTGTTGAAGAAAAGGGGCTAAAACAGATAAGCGGAACAGATGAGATCGAGCCCATTGTAGATCAGGTTCTGCAAGAGAATCCCAAAGTAGTGGCCGAGTTCAAAGGGGGCAAAGAAAAGGCATTACAATTCCTGGTTGGTCAGGTAATGAAAAAGACCAGGGGACAGGCCAAACCAGATTTGGTGAATAAGTTATTTAAGGAAAAGTTACAATGAATAGTTCAATTCAAATCGCCATGATTATAATTTCCATCGCCTTGATCGGTGTGATACTAATTCAGGCAAAAGGGTCAGGGGGATTGGGCGGAATATTCGGTGGATCACAGAGTTCCGGAGGGTACAGAACACGGCGAGGTATCGAGCAGACCTTATTTAGACTAACCATTATTCTGGCAGTGATATTTGTATTGATTGCAGCTCTCAGCGTGAAGCTGGACTGAAAATCAAACTTCGGGAGCCCATTCGTAAAAAGAGGCATTCGATGCTAATTTAAATGGGAGGGCTGCCCAGCGATGAGCGTAAATAATAGGATCATCACCCTACTCACAGACTTTGGTACAAGCGATGGCTACATCGGTGCCATGAAAGGGGTGATCCTGAGCATCAACCCAAACGCCATAGTAGTAGACATCTCTCACGAAATCCAACCCCAAAACATCCAGCAAGCAGCATACGTTCTGGATACTGTTCATCCCTATTACCCGGAGAGCACCATCCATGTCGTTGTGGTAGATCCGGGTGTAGGAACCGAACGGCAAGCGGTAATGCTGAAAACTCCCGGAGCATTCTTTATTGCACCGGATAATGGAGTCCTGAGTCCCGTGGTCAAGGATAGGGTCGAAACAATAGCCATTACTAATCCCGATTACTGGCTTAGTCAAGTAAGTACAACTTTTCATGGACGCGACATCTTCGCTCCGGTGGCAGCCCATCTCTCACTGGGCATCTCTCCTGATAGATTCGGGGAGATTATCTCTTCCCTCGTCACACTTGCAAATCCCCAACCGGAAATTGAACCGAATGGCACTGTAATCGGACAGGTGATACACATCGATCACTTCGGCAATCTGATCACCAATATAAAGAGTGATGACCTCCCGCAAATCGACTTCTTCATCGCGATAAAAAGTCACGTTATTAACAGACTGAGTTCATCATACGCAGAGGGAGATGAACTTCTGGCACTCGTTGGCAGCAACGGTTACCTTGAAATAGGAGTCAGGTACGGTGATGCCGCTGTTTATTTAGGAGCAGAATGCGGAGAGAGGGTGGACATCATTGCGAACTCGAAACATAGACACACGTTGACTTGATATTCGAAGCGCTAGCTGATATGCTGTTGGCACGGCAAGGCTATGGTCTAATAGTCCATGGTGAATATAGGATTTCGGAGGATACAGTGGCTACCGTGAAAGTTTGGATAGTGGAAACCCGGCCGCAGTTTTTGCTGCTTACACCCATATGTGTTTTCGCTGGAATTGCAGCTTCTTTATATGATGGTATTTCTTTCCACGGCCTATATTTTGCTCTGGCTCTGATAGGGGGGCTATGCGCGCATATTACGGTCAACGTACTCAACGACTATTCTGATTTTAAAAGCGGGGTGGACCTCAAAACCATTCGAACACCATTCAGCGGTGGAAGCGGAATCCTTCCTTCAGCCGCGATGAAGCCTCGGGAAGTTCTTATGCTGGGGCTGGGCAGCCTGGCAATTGTGATCGGCATTGGGGTCTACTTTATCACGGTGTACGGAGTGGATATATTGCCGATAGGCATTGTAGGAGTGATCTGCGCTTCCCTTTATACACCAACTATCACCAGAATACCTGGAGTCAGCGAGGTTGCTGCCGGTGGCGGATTCGCTCTTATTACGCTGGGCACCTATTTCACTCAAGACGGAACTTATAGCAGTGCATCGGCTGTGGTGACAATGGTCACATTTTTCCTGGTTGCCAATCTACTTCTCATTAATGAAATACCGGACACAGAAGCCGACCGCATCGGGGGGAGAAGGCACCTGCCAATAACGTTTGGAACCCGAACTGCTGCCAGAGTCTACGCGCTCATTGTTTTTCTCGCATATGCGACGATCGTTGTGGGTGTAGTCACAAAAACAATTCCAGCCCTGGCATTGCTCGGTCTGCTGACGCTGCCATTTGGAATCAAAGCAATCAAAGGCGCTCTCAAAAATCATGACGACATTGAGAACCTGGTTCCATCTCTGGGCGCAAATATCCTGGTAGTATTGGTAACTCCACTACTGATGTCCATTGGAATCACGATTTGGACGTACGTCGGTTAACCTAGTTTGATTAGAAGGAGTTCTTGGAATGGGTCAAGTAGGAATGATTATATTCGTCGCACTGGCGTTTGGGGCATTTTACTTTTTGCTGATACGCCCTCAACGCAAACGGCAGAAAGAACATCAGTCGTTCATCGAGGAATTACAGACAGGCGATAAAGTTATTACCATCGGAGGTATGTTTGGCGAAATCGATTCCGTTGGCGAGCAAGACTTTATGTTAAAAGTTGAAGACGGAACCAGAGTCAAATTCCTCAAGAACAGTATTATGGGCAAACAGCAGACGGACCTTTCAGAGGATTAAGTTCCACGCGGGATGAATCCGCCTTTACAGTTCCTCTGCGATGTAATACATCAATCTGAGTGGTCTCTGCCATCAGCCCAACACCTATCGAGAGGGCGTCAAGTGAAATTGAATCTAAGCCCAGGCAAAAGACGCCGTATAGCCATAAGGACAAAAGAGTCCTTTTTTTTCATCAGGGAAGTAGTAAACGAATTCCTGACCGATAACTGTCCCCATCTGGCTGCCTCCGTCTCCTATTACGTACTGTTAACTATCTTCCCTCTGACCCTGGCCGCGATTACAATTGTGGGTGCTATAACAAGTGATCCACATCCCCAGAACAATGTGGTACAGGCAATTGGTGATTTCCTGCCGGTCTCTGATGAAGTCATCTCCGACACCATCGGCGAGGTGGGTGATGAATGGGTCGCCGCGGGGGCAATTTCCATTATTTTACTAATCTGGGGCAGTATGGCTGTTTTCAGTGCACTGCGCAAAGCCTTGAATGCTGCATGGGGAATACGAACGCCCCGACCCTTTTTCATGGAAAGATTCCTGGAACTGGGTATGATGCTGGGAGTGGCGCTGTTATTGCTGGTATCTTTTGCCATCAACGCTGGTGTGGAGGTTGTTAGGGGAGCAAGTGATACCACTGTGGGAGGATTTTTCAGTGAAGACATTTTCTGGAATGCGGTTCGGATTCTAATCACCACTGGTCTGGCGTTTATAACTTTCATAATATTGTACAGAGTCATCCCCAATGCACGGATACGATGGGGTGATATCTGGGGTGGCGCATTGATTGCCGCAGTCGGATTTGTTGCAGCTCAGCAGGTTTTCTTCTGGTATGTTACCCCTAAAGAACCTTACAGTGTGATCTACGGTTCTCTCGGTACTATCATCGCATTGATGGTCTGGGTCTATATTTCAGCCGTCATTTTGTTATTCTGTGCCAAATTAACTGCGGTCCACTCAAGGCGCAGAGTCTTCACCCCCAACACCCGGACATGGACTGGTAGACGCAAGATCGGTAATAGAATAGAAACCAACGCCCCATCAAGGCGATTCGGTGGCCCCGACCCTTTTGAAACAAGCTCAATAAGCCGGAACAAGCGTGACGACAGATAGATTCCCCGTACTACTTTGAAGGAGACACATCAGGAAATGATTAAAAACGCGTGTTTGGCGTTTCTTATACTTGGCTTAGCCCTCAGTGGGATGGCCTGTGTAGATTCAGAGAAAGAAACTTCCAGCCCTCAGAATAACGTTACAACAAAAAGCAGTGCTACATCCCCCATCAACCCGGTCCCGGTTGATTCACCATCTCAGACTCAGTCGGAACCGTCACCCCCTTCAACAATATCAGCGATGGAGCTTTCCACTTCCATCGCTGATATTGTTGAACTTGTTCAACCGGCTGTGGTTTTTATTTCGGCCAAAGTGGAAACACAGAGTTTTTTCTTCAACCAAAGCAGTGTCCAGACCACATCCGGATCGGGAGTAATCATCTCCCCCTCAGGGTATATTTTGACCAATAACCACGTCGTTGAGAATGCCATTGAACTGGAAGTATCTCTACCCGGCATTTCTGAGATCTTCGAAGCAGAGGTGATTGGGACAGATCCATTGACTGATCTGGCCGTGATACAAATCGAAGGGGATGACTTCCCTACAGTACAATTTGGGAGTGCTTCGGCATTGCGGCCAGGCAATCTGGTCGTCGCTATGGGATACCCACTTGCACTTGAGCACGGAGCTACAATCACACTGGGAGTTGTGAGCAATACCGAGCGTTCATTTACAGTAGGTGATGCCACTTATTATGATGTTATCCAAACCGACGCAGCTATCAACCAGGGAAACAGTGGCGGCCCGCTCATCGATCTCAATGGGAACGTAGTGGGAATAAACTCAGTCCTTGCAGGATTAGCCCAAAATATTGGATTCGCCGTCAGTTCCAACACTGCTGAGCCGGTATACGAGGCCCTCATAGGTGATGAGCATCGGGTCATACGTCCGTGGCTCGGAGTCCACCTGCAGACGGTTACCCCAGACGTTGCGGTTGAGGCTGATCTACCACGACAATCCGGAGTTGCCATTGCCAATGTGGAAGAGGATAGTCCTGCAGATCTGGCCGGCCTTAAGGTCCGCGATGTCATCACTGAGTTTGAAGGTATGGAAGTAACCGAAGCTACACAACTAATCAAAGAACTGTGGCATCATAATGTTGATGAAGAAGTGACTCTAACATATTGGCGTGGTAAGAAACAAAAGGAAGTCACGATCAAACTCACGATGGAAAGACCCGAATAATTACTCCTAAAGGACAGCAACTATGCTTCAGAACCTCTCGCAGCTATGGAACCTGTGGGAGGTTCTCTTTTATCTTACTTACCTTTCGCCATATGTTGCGCAGCAATATATCCAAAGATCAAGCTCTTGGACTGGCAAGCACCGCTGGTATACATGAAACCGTGTGTCAGGAAAGCCGCTGTATTGCTGGTGCCGTAGAGCCCTGCTATAACTTCTCCCTGCGAATTGACCACCTGAGCATTCGTATTGGTCACCAGTCCTCCCAAAGTCCCCACAGAACCTAACTGGAGCTCAACCCCCCAAAACGGTGCGGTTTCCAACGGACCCAATACTGGATGGGGCGAAAAATCGGGATTACGCCGACTGCCCCAGTAGTGATTATAGGTGCTTTCCCCTCGATGGAAATCGGGGTCTTTCTCCTCACTGGCATACTTGTTGAATCGATTGACGGTCTCGGCCAATGCATTTCCCGGAATACCCAGTTTTTCAGCCAGTTCCGGCAAGGTATCCGCTTTGATCAGCCAATCAGTATTGGCTACCATGGTGGCCAGTATACTCATACCTGAATTATCCATTTCCGTATTATCGGTTATCCAGTAGAGCGGCGCGTTGGCCAACTCTGAAGTATTCTTGTCATATTCCAGGAAAGCTCTACCAATGTCGGGATAGAACGACTCATTACAGCAGCGCTTGCCGTGCTTGTTCACAATGATATTACCCGGATATCCATACGAGAGCGGTCTGAAAAACGGTTTGCCCTGAACCACTTCTTTATCAACATGATACATCGGCTGATAAATTGCATGGTCCATCAGAGCAATCGCGGCACCGACCTCCATTCCCATTATGTGCCCATCTCCTTCAAGTGAATTCGGTGACATGCCACGAAGATTGGTAACATTCATGAATTTGCGAGCCATCTCAGGATTCCACTCAAACCCACCCGAAGCTAGTAGAACTCCCTTATTGGCTTTCACAAAAAAGTCCTTGCCATCCTTTTCAGCTCTGAGGCCAACGACCCTTCCATCCTCAACAATCAGTTGCCGCCCACGAACATTGGCGATCACTTCGATACCACGTTCCACACAACCCATCACCAGCCCACCAATCAAGCCCCTGCCTTCGGCCCATTTCTCACGCATCCCAGCAAAGAAAGGAACAGGATCAGGGCGGACCTTCGCCACTAAAGGATGCTTTTCTTCTGCTTCGGTTAATACCGGAATCATGATCTCCGGATCGGGATAGATTTGTCGGCCCTTCTTTTTACCTCCGGGGAGATCGGCATAATAGTCAGGACTAGCCTCGAACATTAACTTGAGAGGAGTGTGTTCCTCCATGTAACGCACTGCTTCCGGTCCCGTATCCAAGAATGCGTTGAGAATGTCCTCATCGTGGCGACCCATGCTGGTAGTGCGAATGTGGAGGAGAGCCTCTTCCTTGGAATCCTCAAGACCTGCCTGGGCCATATGGTCGTTGAAGGGTACCCAGAGAACGCCTCCCGAAAGTGCGGTGCCCCCACCCAGATAATCTGATTTTTCCAGCAGCACAGTTTTAAGGCCCGAATCATGGCCCATGATCACAGCAGCCAATCCACCCGAGCTTGCGCCCATAGCTACCAGATCAACTTCCATGTCCCAACGTTCCGGAACATTATTCTGCAAAACCATTAAACTCCCCCCTTTTCGTACCTAAAAATAGTAACCCCAGCCAAAGCCTCACGAGTTCGACTCAAAGTTCAAATAGCATCAACAACTTGATTTGGAGCTATTTTATCACTTGAAACCACAATAGGCAATAATATTGCCACATACTCCAGTATATTACTATTTATTGACGATTTTGATATGTTTTTAGTGTGTTAATTATCATACTGGCATCAGCGGTTCAGCATCCAAAGACAGCTTATCTAATGCCGACATGCAATCCCTCATGGAGAAATAAGCCCTCTCTGTTCCAAACCATCAGCGATATCTTCCAAACCAAGCGTTTCAAGGCTTTTTCTGGTTTGAAGCCCGGTGCGATCATCCCAGCCTCTAATTCGATAATATTCATCTCTCATCTGCTCAAATTCCTGCCGATCCACGATCGATCCTATCTGAGATATCGGAGCACCATCTTTGCCCGGCACTAGACAATCGGGGTCCATCACTCCGAATTTAAGCGGTTTTTCGTACCACTCGTCTGGAAGTTTGTCATCCTCTCTTGCCTTCCACCCTTCTCTTAGTAGGATTGCTCGCTGTAAGTTAAAAACCCTTGAACCTATGTTATAAAGTGCCTGTTCATCCACTTCTTCTCCAGTGATAGCAGAGAGTAGTTTGCTCTCTAATGAAGGATCGCCGACGTGATCTTCAGTGTGCTTAATAGCGAGAATGGGATATATCCAGTCACAGACGATCAAACACTCTTTGGCATACTGTCGATCCTGAATCATTTTGGCTGCCAGGGCTTTGCCCTCATAAGATGTAAGGTCAGCCGCCAGTTCACTTCCCCAGAATTTCTTGGCAATACCTCGGAGCACATCGGTAGAAACGTAAGCCCCCTCGACCTTTTTAACCCAGCTGACCCACTGCGCCAAAGTCAGCCCCACTTCATGGAGTTGCTGAATGGGCTCCCGAGGTTCCATGGCCCAAAGGAGAGCGGTAGTAATATACAATCTTGGATCGTACGGATCAGTATGCCTGATAAAGGATGGAGCTTCACCACCGACCTCTCTGGCGGCCTTATCCATACCCCGAGCCAGCACCGCTCCAAAACCCTCACGCAAGGCTATCATTCGCACCATGGTTTCTATGAACTCAAGGCTACCTATTTTTGAAAAGGGGAGACCGGTACTCTCCTCGGTTACAATCCCGTTTTTAAAACACCGGCCCAACCAGCCAAGCATCGCTTCCAGTGCCCACGTATCGAGCCCGTAGTCATCACAGAT
Source organism: Chloroflexota bacterium (assembly GCA_013203045.1). GTDB lineage: Bacteria > Chloroflexota > Dehalococcoidia > SZUA-161 > SpSt-899 > JABMQN01. The sequence continues at coordinate 11,210 of JABMQN010000039.1, read as the reverse complement.
TTTATTAGCGTGGAAGGGAACTTCATTCTGCTCACCGTAGTATCTCCAGGACCATTGGAGATAAAACATACCGGACTGGCACATATACTTGCCGCTTCTACCATCATCGGTAGTGTATTTCACCCTTATACAGTCGGCCATGCAGCCATAGCAGGGGTCCTTTTTTGCTTTTGAACCAGACACCATGAAGTCCGTTCCCCACGCTGTAAATGCGCCACTGCTGAGACTCCGGAAATAGTCGGTGAGTTCGCGAAGTTTCTCCGGTTGAGCAACACTTACCCCCCTTTGTGAGCCCTTGACCACAATGGCCTTCAGCTTTTTCGATCCCATCACCGCACCCAAGCCACTTGATCCGCTGGCATCGTTATCAGCCAGCAGGTTAGCTGTTACCACTTCATTCTCTCCGGCAGGGCCGATGGTCACCACTCGAACAGATTTGCCCAAATCGTTTTTAAGAATCTCTCGGGTTTCGATGGCACCTTTGCCCCACAGATTTGAGGCATCTTTAAACTCAACCATACCGTCGTGGATGAAAAGATAAACAGGACTTGCGGATTTTCCCTGAATAACTATCCCGTCATATCTGGCAAACTTTAATTCGGCGCCCCATAATCCACCCAGATTGCTATAGCAAAACTTTTCCGGTTCTGTTTGAGGTGATTTCCCGAAGACCCCCCACCTGGACCCACCAACTATCGGAACACCTGCCATAGGCCCAAGGGCAAATATGAGTCTGCTTTCTTCGTCAAATGCACTTACGTCCGGGGACACTTCGTCCCAGTAAATCTTGGTGGCAATACCCCGACCACCAACAAATGCGCTTGAATAATCAAGGGTTGAGGCCTCCGTTGTTTTACCGGAGGAGAGGTCTACTCGAAGGATTTTACCGGCATAACCGTATATTGCCACCGTTCGCCTCGCAGGACTTACACTCGTTTTCTTCAACCAACTTTAAAGGAATCGACTTACCAAGTCAACTAACAAGTTCCTCACGTGGTTTTGCGCCAGTTTTTTTAATGATATCCAGGGAATATCCATGTTAAAATGGAGCTACCTTTTGGATGCAAACATGACTTCCGACGATACCACAACCATTAATGAACTTCGGCAAAAAGTACAGAAATTTGTGGATGACAGGGATTGGAATAAATACCATAATCCCAAAGATGTTGCCATTTCCATTGCTATCGAAGCTGCGGAGTTGATGGAGCATTTTCAATGGATCAAAGAGAACGAACTTGATGAGGTCATCAAAGAAAAGTCTGCGGAATTGCAAGACGAGTTAGCCGATATCTTGATCTACTGTCTGAGCTTCGCCAATTCTGTTGGGATAGACATATCTCATGCCGTGACCCAAAAAATTCAAAAGAACGAATCGAAATACCCCATTGAGGAAGTCAAAGGTAATTACAAAAAATATACTGAGATACGCAACAACAAGCCATTCCATCAATGACCGCCGTTGGAATAGATGAACAAGAGGATGCAGGGATTTCCCCTCTTGAGAGGGGATTAAGGGGTGTGTTTACCTGCCGGGGTTTGGGGATCCATGTAGGGTGGGATCAGCAATGCTGGAGCGAATTAGGGAATAACATCCCCCTTTGTCCCCTTCAAAGGGGGATTACCAGCCGGGAATGACATATCAAAGGATATTTCCGCAACAATGAAGATCACTAATGAATGCTACGATTGCCTGGGTCGATTGGTCCATCAAGCTGCTGATCTGGCCACCGAAGACCCTGTGATTAAATCAAAGGCAATTGAAGAAGGATTAAGACTTCTTGAAAGAGAGTTCTCTTTGGATAAGACCTCCATTGCCGTCGCCACTCCGCTACACCAATTAATCAGGTCAATGACCGGTAATCCTGATCCCTATTTTAAAATGAAAGAAACTGAAGTTGCCATGTCCAGGAAACTCTATCAAGAATGGAATACCAGTGCTCAAGACGATCTCAGGAGTGATATAGAACTTGCGGTTCGAGGGAATTGCATAGATTTCTTCAGGGACCCGGATGAAATAAAGAAAGACTTTACCCAACCTGTGGAGTTTACAATCGATGACATTGACAAGCTGGAAGCGAAATTAAAAGAATCTAAAAACATCCTCTACCTGGCAGACAATACCGGCGAGGTATTTTTCGACCTGAATCTGGTACGGCGTTTTGGATCTTTTGGCAACGTTACATATGTCGTAAAGGAGTCGCCGGTTCAAAACGATATCACCCTATCTGATATCGGGCATTTCGGGTTTGCCAGCGAACTTCCCAGGGTCATTACTACCGGCACTAATACTCCTGGTGTGATAATGGAAGAAGCCTCAGACGAATTCAAGTCCGATTTTGCAGCAGCTGATCTAGTCCTAGCCAAGGGAATGGGTTATTGGGAAACCTTATCCGAATTGCCGGCTCAGGGAAAGGTATTCTACCTGCTCAAAGCCAAATGTCAACCGGTAGCCAACTCGATTGGTGTACCATTCAACAGCTATGTAGCCCTCATGCGATAAAGACCGGATGTTTGTAGGGGCGACCGGCCCGATCGCCCCTACCCCTTGCGAAAAGTGAGACTATCTTTTTCAAGCTCGACCATGATGCTATCGCCTTCCTGAAACTCTCCCTGCAGTATCTTCTTAGAGAGAGGATTTTCCACAGAACGCTGGATTATTCTTCGTAACGGACGAGCACCAAATAATGGATCGAACCCTTCCTTCACCAACCATGATTTTGACTCTGGTGTCAATGAGACAGTAATCTTCCGCTCTTCAAGGCGTTCCTGTAATTCCTTGAGCATCAGATCAACAATGCGGTACAACTGCTCTTCAGTAAGCTCATCAAAGATGACGATATCGTCGATTCGATTGAGAAATTCAGGACGAAATGTTTGTTTTAACGCATCCTCGACAGCTTTCTTTTTACGTTGCTGATCAGATTTGATTTCATCGCTGCGCTTAAACCCGATGGACGAGCGCTGGAATTCCTTGCTGCCAAGGTTACTGGTCATTATGACTACGGTGTTTTTAAAATCAACCACTCGGCCATGACCATCGGTCAGTCGTCCATCCTCCAGCATTTGAAGTAGAATATTGAACACATCGGGATGGGCCTTTTCGATTTCATCGAACAAAATAACCTGGTACGGGCGAAGGCGCACAATTTCGGTGAGTTGTCCGCCTTCTTCATATCCTATATATCCCGGGGGTGCCCCAACCAACCGCGAGACGGTGTGCTTTTCCATATATTCCGACATGTCCAAACTGACCAGTGCGTCTTCTTCATCGAAGAGGAACTCGGCCAGAGCACGTGCTACTTCGGTTTTGCCCACACCCGTCGGACCAAGGAAAATAAAACTGCCAATGGGGCGCTTGGGGTCTTTCAAACCGGATCGTGCCCTTCTGACAGCATCGGAAATAGCGGTCACGGCCTCCTCCTGCCCGATGACCCACTCATGGATTCTTTCTTCCATGTGGACCAACTTCTCTACCTCTCCCTCCAACATTCGGCTTACCGGAATGCCAGTCCATTTGGAGATGAGTTCTGCTATGGCCTCCTCATCAACTTCACCGGTAATTTTCTTTTCGTGAAGCCACTCATCTCTTTTCTCGTTGAAGCACTTCTCTGCTTTCAATCGTTCGGCCTTTAAGTTAGCAGCCTGCTCATAATCATTTTTTTGCGAAGCGGCCTCTTCCTCATCAGCTAGCTGCCTCACCTTTTGTTCAAGTTCCTTGATTTCTGGGGGATGGCTCTCTGATTCAATACGGAGTTTGGCTGCCGCTTCGTCCATGAGGTCTATCGCCTTATCAGGAAGGAAGCGGTCCGAAACATAACGATCGCTTAGTTGGGCTGCTGCATCAAGAGCAGCATCAGTAATCTGAATTTTGTGATGCGATTCATATCTGGGACGCAGACCTTTCAGCATTTCGATGGTGTCATCTACGCTGGGTTCATCCAGAAATACAGGCTGGAATCGCCTTGCCAAAGCAGAGTCCCTTTCGATTCTTTCCCGATATTCATCGAGAGTGGTAGCACCGATGCATTGCAATTCACCGCGTGCCAAAGCAGGCTTGAGCATATTGGAGGCATCGATTGCCCCATCAGCACCACCCGCACCAACCACAGTATGCAGCTCATCAATGAAAAGGACGATCTCTCCCTGAGCACGCCTTACTTCATCCATTACCGCTTTCAGACGCTCCTCAAATTCGCCCCGGAACTTGCTCCCCGCCACCAGCGACCCTATATCCAAAGCGATAACTCGGCGCCCTTTCAGGGACTCAGGAACATCATCGGATGCTACTTTTTGAGCCAGTCCTTCTGCGATGGCCGTTTTACCTACACCAGCCTCACCAATAATAACGGGATTATTCTTGGTACGTCGGATCAATACCTGCATCACGCGTTTGATATCTTCCTCTCGACCGATGACCGGGTCCAGTTTTCCCTCACGCGCCAGCATAGTAAGATCGCGGCTATATTTCTCAAGAGCTTTATATTTGCTTTCCGGACGAGAGTCGGTGACCCTCTGCCCGCCACGCATATCCTGAAGGACTCCGTAAATCTTTTCCTGATCCAGGCCAAAGCTCTGGAGTATCTTCGCAGCTTGCCCTTCTCTTTCTCCAACCATAGCTATCAACAGGTGTTCAGCACTAACAAACTCGTCTGTAAGTCGGTCTGCTTCAGCAGAGGCGTTCTGGAGGAGTTGCGTAATTCGAGGAATAGCATAAACCTGAGGATTCTGATACGTCACCTTTGGGCTCTCATCTAACACCCGATTCACTTGTTGTTTAACCAGTTCGGGATCAATACCCAATTGACGCAGTATTTCATCAACCAGGCCCCCTTTCTGATTAAGCAATGCCAGGAGTATATGCTCCACATCCCACTGGCTGTGCTGAAATTGGCGTACAAGCTCCTGTGATGAGGCCATCACTTCCTGGGCCTGTTCGGTGAATTTCTCTGGATTGATCATAGTTTACATTACTTCCCAAGTTTTTCGATTTGAGACTCAAGTTCCTCGATTTGGTTCTCCATCTCGTTAATGCGTTTAGTCAAGCGAAGTATGATCTCCACACCTGCCAGATTGATACCCAAGTCATCAACCAGGGTTTTTATTTGTTGAAGTCTGGCTATATCCCTTTCGGAATACAATCTCTGGTTTCCCTGAGAACGCGATGGTTCAATGATTCCTGCCCGTTCATAATAGCGCAATGTCTGAGCATGCACACCTATCATCCTCGCAGCAATGCTTATCACATAACATGGTTCCCTATCTCTCGGTCTCATAATAATCTCCTATTGACGTAGTTCCCTCAACTCCTCGAAAAGCTTCTTTTCACTCTCCGTTAGTTCAGTTGGCAGGACTACCTGAACTTTAGCAAAGAGGTCACCCCTTTCACCCTTCTTGTTCAGCTTGGACATGCCCTGTTTGCCCAGTCGAAATGACTTACCATTTTGAGTTTCCGGCGGAATTTTTAAGGCCAGCTTCTTGCCCGATAGCGTCGGCACCTCGATCTCCCCACCGAGGATGGCGCTAGCCAGAGAAACTGGCATTTCCACATGCAGGTTATCACCTTTGCGTTCAAATCGTTTATGGGACCTTACTGAAATCACCAAGTGTATATCCCCAGTAGTCTGGTTTATTCGCACTTTTGAACCGTTATCAACCCCGGCAGGGATTTTCACCTCCAGCCGGCGTCCACCCACATTTATCATTCGGGTAGTGCCGGAAAAGGCTTCCTCCAGAGTTATTTCCACTGGATGTTCAACGCTCCGTCTCCTTTGCGGCCTCGCTCTAGCTCCTGTCGCACCACCAAAACCACCAAAGAGATCGCCGAAAATACTCTCGAATCCACCCCCAGAATCACCGAATTCGAAATGCACATTACCCGGGCCACGCCCGCCAAACGGATTTCTACCACCAGCTCCGGTAAACTGGTCAGCATGCTGCCACTGATCACCGAAACGATCATATTTTTTACGCTTATCAGGCTCAGAGAGAACCTCGTAAGCTTCATTTACCTCTTTAAATTTGGTTTCAGTTGATGCATCCCCGGGGTTTACATCGGGATGATACTTACGCGCCAGCTTCCGGTAAGCCTGCTTGATTTCTTTTTCTGAGGCTCCCCGGTTTACTCCCAGAACCTGATAGTAGTCCTTTTTAGCCAATTCAGATACTCCTTAAAAGCTACTAAATTGTAATTACTTAAAACAACTTTGTCAAGTTTACACAAACACAAACCAAGGAAACTTGATTAATATTTATTAAGTTTGTTATAATCATGGTGGAAATATTTTTAAGGGAGGTGTATCATGCATCTAGTCCGATGGGAGCCTTTCGCCGATCTAAGACAAGTAATGGACAGAGCGTTTGAAGACGAGCTTCGACCGTCACTGTGGAGAGGTATCACATCTCAGCCATTGATGCCACTGGATATGTACCAGACCGCTGACGAAGTCGTGGTCAAAGCTACTATTCCTGGAATCAATCCGGATGATGCGGACATCACAATTGCTGGCGACGTCCTCACGATCAAGGCCGAAACCAAGGCTGAGGAAGAGAACAAGGATACCGACTACTTCTACCGCGAACGTCGATACGGGGCTTCGACTCGCACGGTCAGTCTCCCCGGGGATCTTCAGACAGACAAGGCTGAAGCGTCCTTTGAGAACGGGGTCCTGACTTTGTCCATCCCTAAAGCAGAAGAGGTCAAACCCAAGCAGATCAAGGTCAAAGCAAAAGGCATTATAGACAGCAAATAGTATATTGATAAGTAATCCCATACACGAAGGCCGAGCCATCTGGCTCGGCCTTCCTTAACTACAAATATCGGGAATACTGCTATCTACGTAAGTTTACCCACAAGCTTATCGTAAGTCGCTTCTAACGCTTCAGGAACAACCCTCATATCAGAAAATACCGGCATAAAGTTGGTATCTCCATTCCATCTGGGCACTATATGAGTATGAATATGCTCCTCAATTCCGGCACCGGCCACTTTGCCCAGGTTTATCCCAATATTGAAACCCTCGGGATTCATTTCTTCTTTCATCATTTCCACACACCGGCTTACCAGTTTGAAATGCTCTAGCAAATCTTCATCGTCCAGTGCATCCAGGCTCGATACATGCTTGTATGGAGCCACCATAATATGCCCGGGATTGTATGGATATTTGTTCAACATCACCAAATTCCTCTCCCCCCGAAAAAGGAGAAGGTTCTCCCTATCCTTGTCTTCCTTTGGCTTGTAACAGAAAATACAATCTTCGTCCTTCTCCCCCAGAATATACTCTATTCTCCAGGGTGCCCACATGAACTCCATTTCTCAACTCCCTACATTATTAAAAAAATATCCAGTGCTTAGCGCACAATTTGGTTTTATCCATCGTGTAGGGGCTGAAAATTTTCAGCCCCTACACGATGGATATTGAACCCCTACTCAACCGAGATGAGGCCCTTTCGAATAGCATACTTGATAAGATCTGTACGGCTGTGGATATCGAGTTTCTGCATGGTCTTTTCCCGGTGGCCGAGCACTGTTTTGACGCTTATGAATAACTGATCCGCAATATCTCGATTAGAGTACCCCTCAGCCACCAGTTTGAGCACTTCTCTTTCTCGTTCAGTGAGGCTATCGAACGGGTCATCGTCGGCTCGCTGAGCATAATCCATGACCACCCACTTGGCCATCGACGGATGAATAAATGAGTCTCCCTGATGCACCGCACGAATGGCTGAAACCAGCTCTGCCGGCCCCGCTTTCTTGGGCACAATTCCTGCAGCCCCTGCTTTTATTGCAGAAAGGGCATACTCTTTGTTATCGTATTGCGTGAGGATGATAACCCGTGTTTCGGGGTTTGTCTTAACGATCCGCCGAGTAGCTTCGAGTCCATCCATCAGCGGCATGGCCACATCCATAAGAACCACATCGGGAGTCAGATTCTGCACAGCCTCAACCGCTTCCCGACCATTGGCCACCTCTTCGCACACCTCAATATCGTCCTGCGATTCCAGAAGTGCCCGGATACCGCCTCGGACGATTGAGTGGTCGTCTGCTATTAATACTCTGATCTTGTTCATTATCACATTTCAGCTATGGCATTCTGAGGGAGCACAGACGACCGAAGAATCTCCCTGTCCAAACGGAGAGATTCTTCGCTTTGCTCAGAATCACAGTGTCCAGAATGACACCCTTTTCTATGCATTTCCCCAAAATCCGCATAACATCCGCGACTCACGCCGGGACCTCAGCATATACCTTGGTGCCCTGACCTGGCAAAGCTTCAATCCCCAGATATCCATCCAGAAGCTCCGCTCTTTCCTTCATCCCCAGTAATCCGAGCCCTCTATCCATTTGTAACGAACCGGTCATATCTTCAACACTAAATCCCTGCCCATCATCCTCAATGTGAACTGCCGCAGAGTGATCACGAAACTCTACCGCAATACTAACACTTTCGGCTCCGGCATGTTTTACGATATTTGTAATCGCTTCCTGCGTTATGCGAAATAGCGTTATCTCTGCCTCCGCAGATAGCGGTCGCTCAGAGCCGACCGTTTCAAACAAAACCTTAATTCCTGATTCTTCGAGATAGTGGTCTGCCAGCCATTGCACCGCGGCCACAAGTCCCAGATCATCAAGCAGGCTTGGACGCAATGAATAGACTACGCGATGTATTTCATCCAGGGTTCTAATGGCAAGGTCCCTGATTTCTTCCATGCTGCCTCTAATCTCTTCGGCACCTACCGGTAATCGACTCAGAACAGCTTCTGCCCGGAATGCCGACCCGGTAAGAGATTGACTGACTTCATCATGTAACTCCCGGGCGATTCTCTTTCGCTCCTCCTCCTGAACAGACATGATTTTCCGAAGAAGCTCTCCACGGGCCTGTTCCTTTCGTTGTAATGCTTCGTATAGCTGCGCATTTTCAATTGCCACCGCTATCTGATCGCTGACACTCGTTACCAGTGAAATCGCCTCAGGAGAGAATCCACGCTTATCTCTGGTGGCGACGTTCAGAACTCCAAGGAGTCTGTCACGCGCGACCAAAGGAATACTTAGGAAGGCACTGAACTCACGAAGCTCTGGTAAAGATTGAGACATTTTCGTATCCTTCTCTATATCTGGAGAATAGATTGTCTCACGAAGTTCCGCGGCCATTCCAGGTATACCTTCGCCGAGTTTGAGCTTACCGATTCGCTTGACGAATTTATCGGACATGCCACGATGTGTCCGATGATATAAGGTATGGGTGCGTTCATGGTAGAGGAGAATACCCCCCACCTCAGCTCGTACCAATGCCATCACTTTATCGAGGGCGGTGTTCAGTGTGAGGTCCAAATCCAGAGACCGGCTGACAGTACTGGCAACATCACTCAAAGCCGCAAGCCGTTGCGCTACTTCCGCTGTAGTAGTATCAAGTTCAGGTTCTTTTGACCGTTTTGACATGATCATCCCCAATGATCATCTACAGCTTCATTGTATCAGCGATAACGTGGAAGGGCAAAAATGGGGTGGTTTACCCCAGAAAAACAGGGTGCTTATTTCCCCGTGATTCAACCACTCGTCCTATAGTCTCCCATCCGTATGTATCGTACAATAAATGCTGGGTGGCGCAAAGAATCTAAATATTATACAATTGATAGGATATGCGCTCTCAGGGAAGCGTTATGGTCATTCATCCCTGATAATACTGGATAAGCGATCGATAACGGAGGACAAAGCATATGGGAAGTCCACAGGACGAGTTCTTTAAGGAAGCGGTTAAAATTGTTGGCGAGAAGTATGTCTCTGCTGATCGAGAGGATATCATCCCCTATTGCCGTGATGAGGTTTCGCAGGCACTCAAAGCATATGATTCGGATTACGTAGTGGTGCCGGGAACGGGGGAGGAAGTCCAGGAAATTGTAAAACTGGCAAACAAAACCAAGACTCCTCTCTACCCCTATTCTTACGGGACAAACTTAAGCGGCGCCACATCACCTCGAAAAGGTGGCGCAGTGGTGGTGCTCAGAAGGCTGAACCGCATCCACAAAATCGATCAGGAAACCCGAACAGCCACTATTGAGCCGGGCGTGACCTGGTCAAAACTGATTTTCGAAGCCAAGAAGGTCGGGCTTGAGCCTCTGCCTCTGGGCGGCGGACCTCATACCGGTGGACCTGTTGGTAATTTCAATCTGGGTGGCGGTTCTACCGGCTCAATGGATATGAATGACGTGGTTTCGCTGGAAGCCGTACTGCCGAACGGGGAAATTTTCCGAACCGGTTCCGCGGCATTCCAGGGTATGGAAGAGACCAACCCCTATTTCCGAATTGCCTGGGGTCCCAATATGAACGAGCTTTTCCGCGGTTCGATGGGCATCTTCGGAATCGTTACCAAGATGATTCGCAGATTAGTACCTGTGCGTGCTATCGAGGAACCGATTCAGATTGCCTTCCCGGATATTGAATCCGTAGTTGGTGGCATGAAAGATGTTACCCAGCTTGGCATCTGTAAGCAGATCGTCGCCACAAACAAATACCAGACAGCGGCTATCGCAGCCACTTCAGATGTTTTCCACAACCAGGAGGAATTCGCCAAACTGGAGGATTCCCTGCCGGAATTCCTGATGATGGCCAAGATCAGTTGTCACAACGAAAAGCAGGCTGAGGTCTATCGCGAGTTGATCAACGATGCCATCACCAAAAACAACGGCAAGATCATAACCTTCGAAGGATACGTGAAAGAAAGCCTCGATATGCTCTGGGGCGGCAGTTCAGTGGTAGCTATCCACTATCTGCGTCACGAACCGCATCTGATGGCCTTTGTCTACGTGCCGCCGCACATGATTCCGGGCGCGATGAGGCTGGCACACAGTCTGCTGGATAAGCTGGATTACAAGATGACATCATCCTCCGGTAGAACCATTCCCCCGAGAATCTGGCTGGCGCCTTGGGAACGAACGGAATGCTTCATGATGGAGTACGATATCGAGTTCAAACCTGAGGACCAGGAGTCCATCGACAAATTCCGCCAGTTCATGCCAATGTATTTCCAGGAGACGATGAAGTACGGATCGGCGCAGGCCAGTGCCGGGTTCTTCCGTCAGATGGAGCCGGGCCTGCTCCCGAGCTATTCGAAGCTTTTGAGAGATATTAAGAAATCGATTGATCCCAATGGCATCATGGCACCATCCCAGGTGTTCAAGGATTTATAGGAGAAAATAATGGCTTTAGAAGA
>JABMQN010000038.1 GCA_013203045.1 Chloroflexota bacterium | reverse complement strand
GTGTATTGTCCCATTTTTAGACAGGATGCGCAAGATATACTGGAGTCTTTTATTTGTTGCACTGTTTCCGGATCGAGCTGCGAGAAACCACTTCCCTCAAAGTAGGAAAGCCCTCCTGTTTAACATAGAGTCTTGGGTGCCTGACCCGCATTGCAGCCCTTACTTGATCCAGAAGTTTTGGCTTGACCATTTCATCCTCTTTATTCTAAGATTATAGAAAATGAATTAATATTCTTAATGATAGATGATATTGTGATGGTCTTTAGGCAGAACTCAGATTCACCATCAAAAGCGCCACTATCGGGCACAATTAATTTACAGTTTTTGTTACAGTTCTTTTTACATAATGTCAAGTTCTTTATACAGCACTAACACAGCCTAATCCGATTATGTGGCGGATTAGGCTGCAAGATTGCAACATAAAACCCCTTTTCGCATGTCATAACGCAGCATTACAAATTACCGCAATTAGGCGGTCTACATCAAAGTTGGACTGACGTGGAGGCATATATGTCATCAGAATCGACAAGCTATTTTAAGCGAGCCGTAATGGAATATAGTAGAGGTGACGTTGTCGCATTACTTAACGACAAAATTACATGTGCGGGCCCGCTACTCTCGATAACTGTAAATGGCATTGACCTTACTGGAGGCATCTGTTTCGGGTTTTGTTCGGGGAGCAGAACTAGATCGGAGAGGTTCATGGTTGAACATATGAACATTCGAAAAAAACTGGCTAGCCTTCTATATAGCTGTGTTCGTTGTGGTATCGCACATCAAGGAATGCCAAAGGTGGGAGTTAGGTTTTTCCTGATGCCTGAGCGATTTATACCTGGCGTCATACTCTTCCGGGATGACAATGTGCTCTATTTAAATGTGACCGAGTTCGCCCATTCCTATCTAAGTGCTATAGAACGCATCGCCAAAAATCCCACGGCATACGCTCTTCATCATCCTACGTTAAAACCTCAGGATGAAGGTACCTTTGTGGATGCTTTGTCCACCGTTACCAATGACATTTCTGAGCTATGTGATGCAGTTGCCGCAAGCGATAGGGCAGAAGAAGAAGCACGGCTTGCACATGGTGAGATTGAACACATGAGCAGTCTTTCAGCATATTTTCCCGATAATACTTTAAATATCTCTCTTGAGGTATAGGAGGTATAGGAGCAGAGTTGACTTTGTCCTATAACTAAACCATTTCAGCCCAACATGCGGCTGCACAAGGACCGCTCGTAACCTCGCGGCCTGTGAGCCACGGCGTTAGACAGCTTTATCCACATGAATGATGAACAGAGGTGAGAGGAAGAATCTCACATATGGAATATATCATACTCACAACCTGCGGCCTGATCGTGTTTTTCACGCTTGCCGTAACGGTACGGAGCCTTCTCGCCCAAAAGCGCATGTCGTGGTTAGTACCATCGCCACCATCTGGGCAGACGTTCCCCAAACTCAGCGTCATTATTCCGGCCCGCAACGAGGAACACGATATTGTGGACTCCCTTCATTCGGTGCTCAACCAGCAAGGCGTTGACCTGGAGGTGATCGTGGTCAACGATCATTCAACGGATCGGACAGGGGCGCTTGTCGAGGAGATCACCCGTGGAGATTCACGGGTGACGGTGCTTCATGCCCCCCCATTACAATCCGGGTGGCTTGGGAAAGTCAATGCCATGCAATATGGATCGGCGAAAGCGACCGGCGACTATCTGGTGTTTACTGATGCGGACATTCTGCATGCACCGACATGCTTTGCCTCGGCGCTCACTGTCATGCAGCAGCATACCTATGACTTATTCAGTTTCTCGCCGCTATGGATGAATGAATCCGTGTGGGAACATGTGAATATTCCCATCTACTTTGTCGGGTTCATCAAGTTGTTGTTGCTCTCAGGATTGGATAATCCTGCGTCACCCAATGCGCTCGCTTCAGGGGCGTTTATGGTGATCAAAACAACGGTGTTTCATGAGACTGGAGGGTTTGAATGCGTTAAGGGAGACATGTTTGACGATGTCGGCTTGGCTCGATCCTTGAAAGCCAACCAATATCGTGTGAGCTATTGGTTCGCTCCTGCGTGTTCGCAGGTGCGGTTGTTTAAAAATGCGCACGACGCCTTTTGGGGCACGACAAAAAATATTTCAGGAGCGGTCGAAGGGCATGCCGGATTGGCCCTTCCATTAATCCTTGTAGCAGTCGTGCAATATTGGACGCCCGTGTTGGCTGTTGTGGTCGGGGGCCTCACCACCAGTCCTCTCCTGGTGGTGAGTGGCGTGAGTACCTACATCATCCAATATCTGAGTTTCTTTTCGATCCGACGACTCATCAGTTTTCATCCCGTGAAATTGTTGTGTTTTCCTCTGGTGGTGATTGTGAGTACCTGTTGCATTCTCCGGGCAATCTTGTATCAGATGAAGGGCGAGATTTTTTGGCGTGGCCGAGCAATAAAGGTCAAATAACACAGTGAAAAAAACGGGATAGGCGTGTGCAGAGCGCTTGTCTAAAATCGCTGCACTGGCTTTTTACTCCGCTCCGCTTCGTGAAAACCAGTGATCTCAATCGTTCGCAGACAGGATGAAACGTGATTAGCATACTCAATTTATTTAGAAAGAAACCGAAAGGCCCCAAGGTATCTAAGATGCTCCTTGACATCGCAGGAGAGTATATCGCCATGGGCGATGATCAAGCGGACAAGCAGGAGTACTTGAATGGTGCAGTCAGTGCGTGGAACATTGCATGCCTTGAATCATCAAAACGAACAAAGGCCCTGAAGGAATATCATATGAATTACCGCCAATTGAATCCATCACACACTAAGCGCGACTGCAACGATGCTTTGGAACATATACAACTTCTGATAAAACGCAAGAATGAATTGTATCCTGAAGCACGCATCCAGATTGCTCATGCTAAGATAGAGACAAGAGGAGACCAGGATCATGTAACGGTTGCATCGGTTAGGTTGCGTTAGTAACTAAGTAGAAATGCGAACAAAGCGATCCAGGAGACCCCTTAATCGCTTCGCGATTGCGGGTCTCCTGATATTAGCGTTATGTGGCTTGTCACAACCAGTAAAAACAAAAACGAAAGGAGACATTAATGACAGAAAAAAAGAAGTTAACCAACAATGTAGGCGCTCCTGTTGCCGACAACCAGAACGTGATGACAGCGGGGCCGCGTGGACCGCAATTGCTACAAGACGTTTGGTTTTTGGAAAAGCTTGCTCATTTCGACCGTGAGGTGATTCCCGAGCGGCGCATGCACGCTAAAGGCTCCGGGGCCTATGGTACATTCACCGTCACCCATGACATCACTAAGTACACCAAAGCGAAGATATTCTCCGAGGTTGGTAAAAAGACTGACTTGTTTGTGCGCTTCTCGACCGTTGCGGGAGAACGTGGAGCGGCGGATGCCGAGCGCGACATCCGAGGATTTGCGATTAAGTTCTATACAGAGGAAGGAAACTGGGATCTCGTTGGCAATAACACACCGGTCTTCTTTCTCCGTGACCCGCTTAAGTTTCCAGATCTCAACCACGCCGTGAAGCGCGACCCGCGCACGAACCTTCGCAGTGCTAAAAACAACTGGGATTTTTGGACTTCACTGCCCGAAGCATTGCACCAGATCACGATTACCATGAGTGATCGTGGAATTCCAGCTTCCTATCGGCATATGCATGGGTTTGGCAGCCACACTTTCAGCTTGATCAATGCAAAGAATGAGCGGTTTTGGGTCAAGTTCCACTTGCATACCCAACAGGGCATCAAAACTTTGACTGATGCCGAAGCAGAGGCGGCTATCGGAAAATGCCGTGAAAGCCATCAACGCGATTTGTATGAGTCCATTGAGAAGGGTGGTTTTCCAAAATGGAACATGAAAATTCAAATAATGACTGAAGAGGAAGCCTTGAAATTTCCTTTTAATCCGTTCGATCTGACCAAAGTCTGGCCGTACAAACATCATCCTTTGATTGATGTTGGAGTACTTGAATTAAATAAAAACCCAGAAAATTATTTCGCAGAGGTAGAGCAGTCTGCCTTTAATCCTGCAAATATCATTCCCGGTATAGGTTTTTCACCGGATAAAATGTTGCAGGGCAGGCTCTTTTCATATGGTGATGCCCAGCGTTACCGACTCGGAGTTAACCATCATCTCATCCCTGTTAACAAAGCCCGCTGTCCGGTCAACACCTTTCATCGCGACGGTGCCATGCGAGTAGACGGCAACTATGGCAGTACTCTCGGCTACGAACCCAACAGTTATGGCGAGTGGCAGGAGCAGCCTGATTTCCGTGAGCTTCCTTTAAATCTTCAAGGAGCAGCCGACCATTGGAGCCACCGAGATGATGATGATGACTATTATACACAGCCCGGTAACCTGTTTCGATTAATGAACACAGAGCAGCAGAAAGTTCTCTTTGAAAATACCGCTCGGGCAATGGGTGATGCCCCTAAAGAAATCAAAATTCGTCATATTAGCAACTGCATGAAGGCAGATCAGAGATACGGTGAAGGCGTTGCCAATGCTCTCGGAATTTCGATGAGTGAAATATCAAAATAGGATATGTGCACAAAGAGAAAACGCCACATAACAAGTCTCTCCAGCGGATTTGTGGGGTTACGCTTCGCTCCACCCCACAAACCGCTGAACTTTCACGTTATACCCCATGTAGGGTTGTACTAAAGACAAAAATAGTACTGTTACAAGGACTTATTCTTTGCCGTTTAATCAAATTTCCATTATTAATCCTGAATTTTTAGTTTATCAAAGTGCAAAATAACACTATAGCAGGAGAACAGGCGAAATGAAGTGGAACACCCTCTATTC
>JABMQN010000037.1 GCA_013203045.1 Chloroflexota bacterium | reverse complement strand
TTGTTTTCAAGATTCAGGTATTTTTCGAATATCTTTTGGGTTGCATCGATATCTCCGTGAGTATCACCGGCAAAAATCACCCTTCCCGATTCTATTTGAATCAGGTTTCCTTCCTGTTCGAACCTCTTTTCGACCTGGTTCAAAAGGCTGGTTAGTTCATCGATTGCCATAGTGTCTCGCACCGGATTATTCCGGCTGACAGTGTGGGCAAAAATAAGTACCTCGTCCGCGAATGCTGATCCGGGTGATAGGAGACCCGCAGGTTAGGCATACTTCGCCTCGGCGGTGCGCTACCTGGAACTGGGTATGTGCCATACCTTCCGCACCATCGGGTAGCCGATAGGTACTGATGCTGGCCCCGTTGTGCCGTATTCCCCGTTCCAGTACTTCAATTATGGAATCGTGCAAGCCGTTGATCTCGCTTATGTTAAGGTCTTTAGCTCTTTTTAAAGGATGAATTCTGGCAGCAAATAAAGCTTCGTCGGCGTACATGTTCCCGATACCGGCCACGGCATGCTGATCGCAGAGAAGCGCTTTGATGGGTATACTATGACGATTAACTACCTGGCTCAATAATCCCGGAGTGAAATTATTGTCCAGAGGTTCCGGCCCCAGCTTACCGATTACTTCTTGTTCATCCTTTACCAGCCAGAGCGATCCGAATTTGCGCTGATCGATAAAGTAAAGGTCAGTTCCATTCAATCGGAAAATAGCAGTAATGTGCTTTTGATCGGAGTTAGTCTCGAACAGCAGTGCCCCGGTCATTTTGAGGTGCAGAATCATGGTTTTGTCACCGGATAAATCAAAAAGAAAATATTTGCCTCGACGGCGTATACCCTCCAATGTTTGTCCGATCAATTCCCGGCGGAACTCATCAGGCGATGGCTTTGAAAGTGCTTTTTGCCAGAATAGCTCAACGTCTACAATACTCTGTCCCACAACAACAGGAACGAGTGCGTTTTTGATAGTTTCGACTTCCGGTAGTTCAGGCATTGTTTACAGAGGAATTATAACAGATACCTCATAATACAAGCTATTAGAATTAGCTTGGTGGCGGTTTGGGAAACGAGGGGCTATAAGTTGTCCTTAACCCGCTCTGCCAGCGACTGGTTCATACCTGGTACGGAGGTGAGTTCATCGAGAGTAGCTTCTTTGATGCCTTTAATAGAGCCAAACTTTTTGATGAGGGCTCGTTTTCGCTTGGACCCGATGCCTGGCACCTGGTCCAGTTGAGACGTAAGGCCGGTTTTCTTGCGGATTTTGGTGTGATATGAGATAGCAAAACGATGGGCTTCGTCTCTGATCCGTTGCAACAAATAGAGGCCCTGTGAATTTCGATGTAGCATGATAGGTTCGGATTTTTCAGGAATGAAAACCGCTTCATTTTCCTTGGCGATGCTGGCCACCGGGATTGAATCGATTCCCAAATCATTCATTACGCTGAGTATGGCGTTGAGATGGCCTCGGCCTCCGTCGATGAGAATCAGGTCAGGCACAACAGCCCAACCTTTTGTGTCTTTCTGTTCTTTTTGGATCCCTCTGGCGAAGCGTCTGCGGAGAACTTCCTGCATCATAGCGTAATCGTCTATACCGCTAACAGCCTTTATTTTGAATCTGCGGTAATGTGCAGATTTAGGACGTCCGTCTTCGAATACTACCATGCTCCCTACTGCGGCTGTCCCACGAATATTGGAGATATCGTAGCATTCCATACGCTTAGGCATCCGTGGTAAATAGAGTTGGGTCTTGAGTTCTTCCAATGCGGCTGCGGTTTTCCCGGTATCAGCAAGCCACTTAATTCGTGATTGTTCCAGCAGTTCGGCAGCATTTTCAGCGACCATGCCCACGAGTTTCTTTTTCTCTCCACGGCGTGGTACTGTTAATTTGACCCTACGTCCAAGCTTGCTCCCGAGCCAGTTCTCTAACAGTACACTGTCTTCCGGATGTATCTGGAGCAGAATATTGGGGGGAATGTCTGCGCCGATGCTGTAAAACTGTTCAATAAAGCTTGCCATGACTTTGCCTGGGTCTTCGTCCTGCACGCCTTGCAGTATGAAGTGCTCTTTGCCCATAAGTTTACCTCCGCGAACGAAGAACACTTGGGCGCAAGCCTCATTCTTATTTTGAGCGATGGCAATGATATCCTCATTAACCTTGCGTGCCGAAACTACTTTCTGCTGCTCCATGATCCGTTCTATTGAATGAAGCTGGTCACGTAAGGAGGCGGCTCTTTCGAATTCCAGTTTCTTGGATGCTTCGGTCATCGTGTGCTTTAGCTGGCGAACTACGCGGTCGTGTTTGCCTTCGAGGAAGAGAACTACCTGCCTGACGATTTCTTTGTAATCATCCGGATCGATAGCGCCTATGCAGGGTCCGGAACAATTCTTGATATGATATTTCAAACAGGGCCGACGGTCGGTTCCGGTGATAGGTTTCTTACAGGTTCGGTAGGCGAAGAGCTTGTTAAGAAGGTTCATCGTCTGGCGAAGGGAAGTAACGCTGGCAAAAGGACCAAAGTATCGGCTGCCGTCATCGGTGAGTCGCCGGGTGATGTGGGCACGCGGCCATTCTTCAGAAACGGTGATTTTAAGATAGGGATAGCTCTTATCGTCTTTGAGGCGGACGTTGTAACGGGGTTTGTGTTTCTTAATAAAGTTATTTTCAAGTATTATGGCTTCTTGCTCGGAATCTGTGACGATGAAGTCGATATCTGCTATCAAAGAGGCCAGTTTTCGAAGTTTATGAGTTGAAGGGTGAGAGACGAAATACGATCTTACACGATTGCGCAAATCGTGAGCTTTTCCAACGTAGAGGACGGTACTTTTGCTATCCCTGAAGAGATATACGCCGGGCTTGTTGGGTAGCAACCTTGATTGAGTTGCAGGGGTTTCCATATGGAGTGTTCTCTTATGGTTTTATTTTTGAGACGTTCTTTGTTGTTCGGTTTACAGATGCCGATTTCTTGGATTGCGTAGTGACACGGCTAGCGCTAATAACACCGGACAGATTCTCTAGCTTGGAGAGGAGTTTACTTAATTGACTGATGTTAGGGATTTCCACAGTAAGGAAAATCGATGTGCTATTATCACGATTGCTTTTGGTTGATATGGAAGAGATGTTTATCTTGGAATCAGAAATGATGGTGCTGACATCCTTGAGTAGTCCAACTCTATCTTCGACTTTCAGGACAACTGAAACGGGATATGAATCCTGCTGGGATCCCCAGGTAACGTCGATGAGTCGCTCTGGCTCATCCAGTTGTACAACATTTGGGCAGTTCCTTTGGTGGATGGTGATTCCCTTGGTTCGTGTGACAAAGCCGACGATATCGTCTCCAGGAACCGGCGTGCAACATGGGGCGATATGAGTCAGTAAATTACCGACGCCGAGCACTTCAACCCCGGTGGCCACTTGGGGTTTTCTGGGAACTGGTGTTGTTGCCGGAATTATCTTTTCTTCTTCAGGGGGAGCCAGCCTTGGGCCAATTTGACTGACGCCGATATCCCCGCATCCAATGGCTGGGAGGAATTCGTTTTGGTCATCATAGCCAAATATCTTTGCAGCTTCCGATGTGCTCATAACGATCCCAAGGCGTCTTAGTTCCTTATCAAGCAGTTCCTTGCCTCGGTCGAGGTTAACAACTCTCTCTTGTTTTCGGAACCACTGCCTGATTTTCTCCCGAGCATGGCTGCTGTGAACGTAACCTGTGTCCGGATTCAACCAGTCAAGGCTGGGGCCTCGATCTGCCTTAGTTCTGAGGATACTTACTACATCACCGTTCTGAAGTTTGTATGTGAGGGGGACCATCCTTCCATTGACTTTGGCTCCGGTACAGCGATGTCCTAAATCGGTGTGGACGCGGTAGGCGAAATCCAGAGGTGTTGACCCTTGAGGGAGCTCTTTAACTTCACCCATGGGAGTGAAAACGTATACTTGATCTTGAAAGATATCAGTCTTGATTGCATCGTAGAAAGCGGTGCCGCTTAGCTCTTTTCGCCACTCCATCAACTGCCGTACCCATGTCATTTTCTCTTCAAAGTGCATATCTTTTTTACGGCCTTCTTTGTAAAGCCAATGAGAAGCTACTCCGAACTCGTTGATCTGATGCATTTCGTGGGTGCGTATTTGTATTTCTAGCGGTATACCCTGCAAAGCCATCACGGTGGTGTGAAGGGACTCATACATATTCCCCCTGGGGTTAGCGATGTAATCATCGAACTGGCCGTGAAGGGGGTGCCATAAATGGTGGATCATGCCCAATGCATTGTAGCAATCTTTCACTTCATCGACTAGAACACGAAGGGCCATGAGGTCGTGAATGTCTGTGGCTTCTTTCCCCATGTCGGCGTATCTTAACATCTTCTCGTAGATACTGTAGACGCTTTTGGTTCTACCATCGATTTCAGCTTTGAGGCCAGCTTTTTTAAATTCATCACGCAAAATACGGATGGCATGGGTGATGGCCCTTTTCCACTCATTTTTTTGAACATCAAGCAGTTGGGTGATTTCTCTGTACTCTTCCGGATGAAGATTGTAGAATGCGATATCTTCAAGCTCACTCTTGATTTCCCGAATTCCCAGGCGATGGGCCAGAGGGACGTATATCTCCATGGTTTCATGGGACAGATCCTGACGTGTTTGGGCAGGCAGTCCTTTCAGGTTGCGCATCATTTGCAGTCTGTTGGCCAGACTGATTATTATCACCCGAACGTCCTTCGCCATGGCGAGGAACATTTTCCGCAGGCTCTCCGATTGTTGCTCATCGGGTGCCAGCCATGGTATGCTGTCAAGTTTGGTGACACCGGCAGCAAGTCTTTTAACGTTCTTACCGAACTTACTAACGGTCATACCCGATGGGGGCATGGTGTTTTCGGGCAGACCCTGCAGTAAAGCAGCAACGAGGGATTCAGCGTCCATTTGCAGGTGAGCGAGGATAGCAGCGACTTCTGTGGTTTTTTCCAGATCTGGTTTTTCAGCATCCAGAGCAAACTGGTATGCCTGTTCAATAAATTGGAGGTCCTTTTCCGGGAGGTATTCGGAAGTTGCTTTGGTTAGTTCTTTGAGTTCCATGATTTTGAGCATATTGAGTATAGCGCGTGATTGTGTAATGTGCAATAAAGAAAAAGTCAGGAAGTCTCTACTTCGTGTTCGATCAATCAAAGTATACGACAATGCCAGGCTAGGTAGGGGTCGACCAATGTGTCGACCTCAAGTTTCAAGCAAGACGGCATTAATCAACCGAAGCGTATGTGAAGGTGGACCATGCAGGGTTAGGTTTACTGTTTGTGGATTGTTACCTCAATTGTGCTTGTGTTTGTGGAAAAACCGTACACAAAGCGGTAAAATTAAATTATAAGGAACTAATTTCGCTTTATTATAGGGGTCTCTGGTTATGCGTATAGCGTTTATGGGTACGCCCCAGTTCAGTGTACCGACGCTTGAGCGGCTAAACTCAAGCGAGTATGAGGTGATGGCTGTCTATGCTCAGCCAGACAGGCCGTCCGGTCGGGGTAAAACAGCGTCGAGTACTCCGGTTAAACGGATAGCTGAAAAGCATGGCCTATCGGTATTTCAACCGACAAGTTTGAGGGATGAGGCTGAGATTGAAAGGCTGGCTGCTCTGAGCCCCGATGCCATTGTAGTGGTGGCCTACGGGCAAATACTGCCTCAAGAAATATTGGAAATCCCCAAGTTTGGATGCCTCAATATCCATCCCTCACTGCTTCCCAAGTACCGCGGTGCCGCTCCTGTGACCGCAGCGATTCTGGCTGGTGATGAGGAAACCGGAGTTAGCGTGATGTTAATGGACTCTGGCATGGATACTGGTCCGGTCCTTTCGCGGCAGAAGATCTTAATCGAGCCTCATGATACTACTGAATCGCTGGAAGAGAAGCTAGCCAATGTTGGTGCTGATCTTCTGATGAAAACCCTGCCGGAATGGATTGAGCAAAAATTGGTGCCAGAGCGTCAAGATAATAGTAAGGTAATTTATACTGGGCAAATCTCCAAGAAAGATGGGGAGATGAACTGGCTGTTTTCAGCGGTAGAGCTGGAAAGGAGAGTTCGTGCCTTCTACCCCTGGCCGGGGTGTTTTACATATTGGCAAGGGAAGGTGCTCAAAATACTGGATGCCGTTGCTTTGCCTGGTGCCAATCTTGTGGAGCCTGGAGTAGTTGTGGCACTTTCGCAAGACCCGGAAATACCGGTGGGGATTGGTACAGGGGATGGTGTTCTAGGAATATGCCGAATTCAGATCGAAGGGAAAAAGCCCAATCTCAGTAGAGACTTCCTTCGTGGGCAGAGGGATTTCATTGGGGAGAGAGTAGGGCAGTGAACGACAAACAAGGGCCCTTGGTTGGTGTAGTAAGCGTCATGCCTGAAATCACGTGGATGTTGGGGGTATTTACTTTCATAGTAATGATTGCGTTATAATAGTTGGAACCTGCCTTTCGTTCACAAGGCAGATACTATTATGAGAGCGAAACGGAGAGAAGTGATCAAATTATCATCCCGGATGCTTTTGGTATTCCTGGCAATTAGTCTGTGTGTTGGTATAGGCGTGGGATATGCCATAAAGGACAACAAGGCTGGAGCTTCGGATTCAGATGTGATGGATCAGATAACTGATCTTAGCTCGACTGTAGAACAATTACAGTCTCAGGTGAGTTCTTTGACGACTGACTTGGAAGATAAACGTTCAGAATATGATGCTCTATCGATTGAGTATAACGATACCTCCGAGAAACTGACATTATTGGAAGAAAATCACCAAGCCCTGATGAATGAATATGATGACCTGATGGCAGATTTTGGAACCTATATAACAGCTTCAGAAAATGCCACAGTTGTGGAAGTAGTAAATCTCCAAGAGCAGGTGTCGAGTCTTCAGGATAGAGTGGGAACTCTTCAATCCGATAATTTCTGGCTTGATGTGGAAATTGCTCGACTTAACAAACTGCTTACACCTTCTCCGGATCATGCACTTAAACGTCCAGATGTTTGGGAAGATGAAACTCTCTGGAGTCATGCATGGAAAATGAGGGACTATGAGTTACAGTTAACCCTGGAAGAGATCGCACAACAATATTACAGCACACATACCTATTATGAAGGCGAGACTGACTGCAATGATATGGCGGTTGATCTTTGGAATATGTTACTCACACAAGATATCAAATCGGTGATTGTGGTTGGCAACCGGGATATGACGGGAGAAACGCTTGAAGAAAGCGATCATGCATGGCTCTATGCATTTAATGCTGATGGAAAAGTGATATACGTTGAACCAACAACTGGCGAAGTATTTTATGGCAAATTGCCTGATGGTACAACGAATCCCAAAGCCGTTTCTTATCGGGAAGGCTTTATGTATAGACAACCGTCTGACTTGCGCAAAGACCTCAAGGAATGGTGGTAAGAGGAATGTGGCAGCCGGGCCGGGATTCGAACCCGAGCGGACGGCTCCAAAGGCCGTTGTGCTACCACTACACTACCCGGCTAGGAAACTCACTATAAGCTGGTTATTGTGAGTATTCCTTTTCAAAATGCCGGAGGTCGGAGTCGAACCGACACGGGATTAGAGTCCCGCTGGATTTTGAGTCCAGTGCGTCTACCAGTTCCGCCACTCCGGCACCGGTTTGCGATCGGCACTAGCC
>JABMQN010000036.1 GCA_013203045.1 Chloroflexota bacterium | reverse complement strand
CCCGTATTGAGTGTTGCGCCTGTGGCGGAGTCGGAGGAATCGACGAACAAAACAGGTGAAGCGTACACAAAGAATCCTGCAGGCCGCAGGGGAGACCGTGCTCCCTGAAGTGCTGGCACAGCTTCGAGAAGAGTTTGTTGCGGACGCCGAGGGTTTTAACGTACACCGAAGGCAATACAAGATCATCCGATAAGGCGAGGATGTGAAGGTCCGCCGGAGTCATCAGGCCGTGGCATGCAGGAAGAGACACGTCTAAGAACTTGGGAGGCCCCATTGGCTCCTGCAGGAAAATGAACCAAATCGTAGGGCATACAGTTGCTGAGACACGAAAGGGTAAACCCGGAAACGGAATTAGACTGGAACCTAAGCGTTGAGGGGAAAGCCTGATAGGGAGGCAGATGAGTACCGTAAAAGGGAAAGCCTGCCGAATGCTGATGGGGAGTCTTATCAAGCGTAGTACTCGGAGCGTGGGAAAGCCACGTACAGGGGGAAGGACTTGACGGGAGTACGCAGCCCGCAAAGGAAACTTGCGCCGGACATGTAGGACCGGGAAAACGCAAGCAAACCTCATTGTGGGGAATAGCAAAGTCTCACGACTATATCGTGAGATCACGGAAGCGAGTACAACCGAGGAACCGGATGCGGGAAAACTGCACGTCCGGGTCTGTGCGGGGGGTGCCGGGTAACCGGCATTCCTACCGCAGAGGCGGAATGGCCGCAAAGGAGGTAATCCCGGTGAAGGAGTGTGTTTCGTGTCACAATGAAGTCGAAGATCTCTACCATACATGCCCGCACTGCAGCGGGACAACGTTCGTACAAGCCGGATCGGGACAAGATGCCCTGCCCATGCTAGACGCGATGCAGAAGCAAGCAGAAGCAGTTCAGCATGTAGACCGTGGCTCTCAGTTTGTCATGCAAGGACACTATGCTGAGGCGGAAAGGGAACTGAGAAGGGCCATCGAAATCAACCCTATGAATGCCACAGCACACGGCAATATGGGCGGTGTTTTCCTCAGACAGGGCCAGCCTGAAGAGGCTATCCCGTGGCTAGAGAAAGCCCTGGAACTGAATCCTCGTCTTGAGGGAGTTCCACAGGCTTTAGCACAAGCGAGAGCAGCGGCCAAGAAAAAACTGCCCGCATCAGGAAAGAAATGGTGGCAGCTCTGGAAGTAGGGTTCCTGTGCCACGCCTGACCAACGTCACCTAACACGGGCGCGTTTAGGCGGACCCTAGAAAGGAGATAGACATGTCTGACTATTCAATGGTGAGGGACAAAAGTGGAAATGTTAACGGGTTGTGGCTTCGCGACCCTGAAGCTGCACAAAACCGCGATTTGCTTAGTTTCCTATTGATAGACGAAAGCCTTCCGGACGAGCTTATTGCGGCGGTTTTGGCAGGCAGCTACCGTGTGGTGCCTAACACCTTTGATAACGCCGGCGGTTGCTTTGTTATTTTTGGATCGGCACCAGCACCGGGCGAGAAGACCGCACCAGCACCAAGGCAGAAGATGCCAAAACGTAGTGTGGAGGCAACGCAGAAGATGCCAAAACGTAGTGTGGAGGCAACGCAGAAGAAGTGGTGGCAGTTCTGGAAGTGAGAACTCCTTGCCAAAACGCGACCGACGTCGCCCAAGACAGGCTTTGCAGCTTCGCTATGCTTGCCTAAATGCTCCAAACTTCGCAAAGCCCAGAAACGTTTACGTCATTATGTAAGTGAGCGTAACATTCAGGCAAAGGGCCGCCTAACCCGTCGCTGCAGCGGACGTGGCTATCGAGATTCAGCTTTGTGGTAGCCTTCGCCAGCCATCGTTTCGATGATTGTTGGGCACGTCGTATCAGCCGCCACGACGCTGAGCTCCCATCCGTTGGGCGGCACAATACGAACTAAGGATTGGTTCTAAAGTGATGAGCTGAAATTCTCATACAAAAGAACTATGGAAGAAGGAAAGTACTTATGCCACTCTTTGGACCACCAAACGTACAAAAATTAAAAGCCAAGGGTAATATAAAGGGGTTAATCAAAGCCTTAGGCTACAAAAAGGATGCTTCTGTGAGCCAAGCTGCTGCAGAAGCCTTGGGCACACTTGACTGGAAACCAGATAGGGATGAGATTGGAGCGCTCTATTGGATTAAGAAACGTCGATGGGATAAATGTGTTGAGATAGGCGAGCTGGCTGTAACCCATCTTATTGTCACCTTAAAAGACGAAGAATCAAATGAGGAAGTACGCCGAGGTGCTGTAGAGGCCCTGGAACAGATAGGCGATCGCCGAGCAGTAAAGCCACTCATTACCGTCCTCGTGGATGAGAACAAATATGTACGCATAGGGGCCGCCAAGGCGCTAGGGCAGATTGGAGACGTTCAGGCAGTACAGCCCCTCATCATTCAGCTCAAAGATGAATACAGCAGTGACTTGCCGAATGCCGCGCTTGAGGCGCTGGTCAAGATAGGTACACCTGCGATTGAACCACTCATTGTTGCCCTAGAGGACGAGAGTAAATCCGCACGTAAGAGGGCTGCTGAGGCACTCGGACAAATTGGCGACGACCGGTCGGCGGCGTCACTCATCGTTCCCCTCAGAGATAAGTCTAGTTACGTGCATAACGCCGCACTCGAGGCATTGCTCAAGATTGGCGCACCCGCCGCCGTTGAGCCATTCTGTGTCGCTCTTAAGGACAAGGACGAATCCGTGCGCAAGAGGGCCGCTGAGGCGCTAGGGAAAATAGGCGATGTTCGGGCGGTGGAGCCCCTTATCGATGTCCTCGAGACAGAGAAGGTTTCGTGGGTACGTGAGGCCGCTGCCGAGGCACTGATACAAATTGGCGATCATCGAGCCTTAAAACCTCTCATCGCTGTGCTGCTTAAAGAGAAGCCCTATTTATGGGAGGAGTGGTGGATTGAGGTTGTCGGCAAGTTACTAGATAATATTAAACAGGAGTCAAATTGGGACCAAGTAGTAGGACTATATTGGATCTCTATAAAGCACTGGGATCGCTGTGTTGAACTTGGAGCCGCAGCCATTCCGCTACTTGAAACCTTTGTGAAGGCTAACGAAGTTTCAATGTCTGTCCGAGAAGGAGCTGCCGGGGCGTTGGGGCAAATTGGCGAAACTTGTGATATTGAGATCTTGGTCGCTCTGCTTAGAAACCGCGATTGGCGTGTTCGTGAAGCAGCACTTTATGGATTGAGTATAGTGAAATGGAGACCTATCGAAGATATCGAACGGGCTACGTATTGGATAGTTAACGGAGATATGAATCTGCTTGCAGGGCTTGACTGCCAGGCCATTAAGCAACTTCTGGTAGAGAGTATGGAATGGGAGATGGGCCCTGACAGTTGGTACGTCAAAGGAAGGATTGCAAACATATTGACTCGACCCGAGATCGTCGTAAATGATTCCATATTGCAGCGAACAAGTGACGAGCTGGAAATATGCGCCAAGAAGTATACCGAAATACTTGACCGTATGGTCAAACAGAGAGCTATTGGACATGGTGTCATCAAGCACAAACAAGCAATATTCGAAGATTATGCTGATCTCATAGTTGCAGCGACCTCATATCACGTAAGCGAGCAAGGCGACGGCAGCGGTGGCGGAATTTATAGCTATGACACGAATTCGAGCCTGTCTGCTGTAAAGCAACTATGCAAAATAATGACACCTTTGTCAACAAACCTATTGCATCATTTCAGTCAGCTTAAAGACATCGTGGTGACGAGCAGGACTTTCGAGGTTCCATATAGTAGCGTCAGCCCCAGCGGCATGGGCTCTTGGGATGTCACCCTCTCTTTCGAGAATCAGCGTCACGTAGCGAAGAGTGAACTTGACCGGCGCGGCAACCCAAACTACGATCTCTCGGCCTATAAGACGGAAGGTTGCTGGTGTATACCAAAAAAGTAATTGTCACATTTTTTTCTATATTGAATAGAGCTTTTTGAGTATTTTGTAAGGCAATGGCGCAGCGCCCAACAACCCAATTCAGCTGACCCGCGAGCCCTGCCGCTTTTTGGATAGATTTAAGTTTTGTACTTCTTGCAGGTTTGATAGCCCAATCCACAGCGGGCAACTGATCGCAACCGTTGTACGGAACCATTGAACAGTTGTAGAACCTTAAAATCTAAGGAGGAAATGTAATGCGAGGGAATATAAAGGATGTTTTACCCTTGAGTTATGCCAGAATAGTCTCAATCCTGTTTCTAGTAGTGATGTTGGTGGCCAGTTTTGCTGGATGTAGCGATGATTCAGATAAGGATGAACTGCCATCTGTCTATACTAGCCCCTCTGGTATCGAAATGGTCTCCATCCCCGGTGGTAGCTTCGAGATGGGAGACCTTACTGAAGGCGAAGGCAGAAGTGTCGCCCTCCCTGTTCACACGGTCACCCTCTCCCCATTCTCGATGGCCCAATACGAGGTCACTTATGAGAAATGGATGGAGGTGAAAAACTGGGCCGAATCTTATGGGTACACCTTTGTAATCAATTTGCCCGGTGCTATGGGAAGTGAGGACGATAGTAACAGCGAGGTATTGGAAGATGAAACCCACCCGGTAACGTACATCGCGTGGCATGATATGGTTCTGTGGTGCAATGCCTTAAGCGAGAAGGAAGGACTGACACCCTGTTATTACACTTCATCTGCAAAAACAACGGTGTACCGTTCAGGTCTAATAGACATAGAAAACGACTGGGTAGACTGGGATGCTGATGGCTATCGCCTGCCAACGGAGGCGGAATGGGAGTATGCCTGTCGGGCAGGAACCACCACCAAATACAGTTTTGGAGATGCCATTACCGAAATAGATGCCAATTATGATGAAAATGAAAACGGAACGGTAACGGTGGGAAGTTATAGTCCGAATGACTGGGGCTTGCATGATATGCATGGAAACGTGGTGGAACGGTGCTGGGATTGGTATGATAAAGATTATTACAACAATAGCCCGTCATCCGACCCGAGAGGCCCTTCAAATGATTATTCGTTGTGGACCCGAGTAGCACGGAGCGGTGATTGGAAAGGTCGCGCGGTCACCCAAACGTCAGCCTATCGCTTATTTCTACCCCCGAATGTCGGTTTTGGCGCAGTAGGCTTCCGCCCTGTCCATTCCAATTAGTCAGAAAGAGTCCCGTACAACAACTCCTTGCAAGCGACCGCCAGGGCGGTCGCAAATCAGGCCCGGTTCAGATATGATAGGTGCAGAACCGGCAAAGGTAGCAAGCCAAAATCTGGCGGCGCCTGAAGTCGAGCGTTAGGCAGCTATGTTGGCTTTGTTGCATAAATGCAGCTGAGAGATTAGTCTATCAGTGGGGGAAATACAGAAATGGGAGGATTTCCCCGCAATGAAAAAACATCCCTGGCAAACCCGCTACAAAGTTACTAACTGGTCAGATTATAACAGGGCATTGATAAATCGGGGAGATCTGACATTATGGGTGTCAGATGACGTTATCGAAGTCTGGATACAAGCGAAGCAAACCGGACGCAAGGGCCATCCTTACACATATAACGATACTGCCATTGAATGTATGTTGATTCTGAAAAACGTATTCAGACTGGCTCTACGTCAAACACAGGGGCTCATGAGTTCACTTATGAGTTTGATCGGAATAGAATTGCCGGTACCTCATTACACCACACTGTGTCGAAGGATATCAGGAACAACAGTAACCT
>JABMQN010000035.1 GCA_013203045.1 Chloroflexota bacterium | reverse complement strand
TTTCCTCAGCTTCAAACTTGAGTCAATTCACTCAACTTCATCAGAGAGAGATCCCAGGAATTTGATTCTGAGGCGAATTACGAGGACAAAACAATCCCAAACGGACTAAATGGTACAAAGCGGTACGTAACATGAAATAGCTTTGGAACCATGACCTCATTTGAGTTAATCCCTTCTTCAAACGCAATTCTCTCAGCTTGTTCATTTTGATTTCCTTCGGATACGAAACCAATCGTAAGTTATATCTACGCCATGCTATCATTTTTTGATTGGACTGTCATGTCGTCAAAAACGCGACGCGGAAATGTCTACAACATATAATTTCATTGGGTGTTTATTGCTATTTAGTATCCAAGAAGATTTCCTGTATCCCACCAGAACTCTACATACTCTACATCTTCATATTATCCAAAGGACTAAATTTTCGGTGGGCATTTATTGCATCATCTGCATTCAATGATTGAAGATATCGTTGAGTCATTTGTAATGTGCTATGTCCAAGAAGATATTGAATCGCAAAAGGGAAGTATCCCCGTATGGAGGATACCTGCTTATCTTAATACCTCACATGTACTAAATTGCTACGTTTTTTTGGTACTGAATCTCCATGTGCACGAGTACTCTTATCAGTTACAATCTATATCGTGTAAGCGTATATGAAATATCACGAGCGGATATTAGAATATATCAAAATCCAACAGAATACCTCAGAGGACTCACAATCTAGAAAGGCTTCCAAGCACAACAGAAAGCATCGGAAGCGTGACAGGGAATTAGTAGAGGGAATATCCGAGCAATTACCTGCATACGATATGCAACAATTGTCTCACTGATATAATCCTAACACTCCGTGCCATCTAGGACTCTCTACTTAGTCAAGACAAAGGTGCTTTGTAGAGCTTTAGGCTATCGTGGAAACTCACACTCCTCATGTATCCATGAACCATCTCCAGTGATTCCCATCTGCCAAGTTTTTTCGTGCGTTATTATTATTATTTCTTAAGACAAAGGAGCTTTATAATGTTTCAAACTATCCTCAAAGGTAATTGACCTAGTATAACCACCCCCACAAAAATTCTCCAACTACGAGCTAGCTTTGCTCGTACAATTAATTTTATTGCATTCTGCACGGATAGCTATTCGTGCCAAGAGTGAGGGGGTTCGGTGCATAATTACTGAACGGAATCGTAGCTGGCAAATCCTGAAATACTACTTTTCGAGTTTGAAGTGTAACGCTTTTTCCTAGGTGGTATTCACTTGCACTTCGCTTTTGACGGCAACTCTTGCTGCATATCGAAAATACATATAGAGAAAAACACAGAGTATCGCGGCAAAGAAGCACCATACTGAAGGGAATGTTGTCGAGGATGCCACAACCAATGCAACAACACAAGATAGCGTGAGTGCCCCTCCAATATACACTAAACCTTTCTTACTGGAAATAAGGAATGGAGCTGATACAGCAATGACGTATGGAATTAGCAAGTCATACGGGGCATCTATTTTGTAGGAAAAACTATGACCCACAACAGTCGCATCGATGGGATTATTAATGTTACTGCTCAGAAATGTCACACTAACATAAATTCCGAGCAACTGACAAAGAAGGATGATTCTTCGTCGTGTCTTATTGGTCTCTATCATGTAAGACGAGAAAGGTACATATATAGGCCATAGTATGAAGGCAATGAAAACAAAACTATATACTGCTCCTAACTTGTATTCATCAGGCAACGTACCATTATGATTCAGCCACAGAATACCCTCAATGAACTGGTGACCTGCGAAGATAAATGGAAATAGAGACAGTGCCGTTTCAGTTCTTTCCTTCGGTACACGTGATATTGCTATGCCGCTGGCAGTAAGCACAGCACTGGCAGCAAAACTAGCCTCTGCAGAAAAACACATCGGAGCATTCCCTTTATGGCTTCAGCCTAGCATGATACTTTTCGTAACAACAGTGACTATAATCTTTGATTTTCAATATACTACACACTAACCAAACCATAGTCAAACTTTCAATACGAGAATAATCTTAGACACCTCGTATCTTGTAAGATTCTATGTCTTGTATCGCATATATATCTCATACATGGTGGGACAACGACAGATTTCGCCAGACCCAAATCCAAAGCGGTATGGACATATACCTTCCTTCATAGCAGTAATGAAGACTCCGATTTGCTGTAGGTCTTGTATCACAGGGCACCGAGGAAACCCTTTTTTCTTCAAGCAGGCGAAATCATCAGGACATTCAGTGGTATTATTGAGTATTTCGGCACTTACCTTATGAGCCATTCATGTAACTCCTAGACGCGCACGAAATGGGTAAGCAATTTTACCAAATTAGGAACATTTTGTCATGTCGCGGAAATCGTGACAGGGATTGTTGGAGAGGTGTTTGAGAGGATTCCTGAAGACCATATATTTTCTGCCTCTACTTTTTTCATTAATGAATTTTCGGTGGGCCTATTGAAGATGCGACCTCTCAGAATCAATATCCTAGGGCTTTATCTTGGAATGTGGCTACTTAGTCACGGTTCCAAGACCTTTATCCTGTTATATACCACTTGGCACCATTTAAGCCTGTTTTATACCGCCCTGTCCTGTAATTAAGCCCCAGAATCAAAACAATTGGGAATTATCTCGTGAAATGGAGGTTATTTTGTAGCTAATGAACTTGATGCTTACTGTTGGTTTTGGATAGTTCTCTTGCAAGCTAAATGCTGGTGACAAAATTGGTGACAAAATTGGTGACATACTCTACAAGACTACACGGAAAACACGATAGAATATGATACTCAAGACTTGTGGGAGGGGAACAAAATGATACGCTGTGGAAGCTAGCGGACTGTCAGCACACAATTAGGAATTCGCAAGAGGCCTTGATAAACGGGGTTATTCAATGATAAACGGTATTGTTTCCAAAGCTAAGCAAATGGACGACTGGAAGAAATGGTATTGCATGGTACGACTTGGGGACCGCTACATGCGTTTGCAAAATGTTTGCAAATTTGTTATTGAAAAAATAGCGAGGGAAATGACGCAATGCATCACTGCATATCAGGAGACCAAGTAAAAGCTAGCATCAACCAACAGCTTTCCCAAACCCTAATCATCTTCTAGGTTGTGTTAGATCTGTCCAAGCGAAATCACAGAGAAAAGGACTTGGGAAAGGAGATTGAAAGTCTCCGGGTAAGGAGGTTTTAGTTAATTCGCCTCCCCCGAGTCGCAGAGAGATTTGCACCCATTAAGGTCTATTTTGCTTTTACGGCGGCACAGTCTCCTACAATGCCCTATTCACTCGTAATTCACTGCCGTTCAATCTAAACGAGTGGGTAATAAACTATACAAAATGTTACCTTGGGATGGATTTTGTTGCGAAAAACGATTAACAGTATGGAGGGCGATCCTCTCTATACCTTGAGTTTTGCTAGCTGACCATTCGATAAAAACATTACTTTCAACCCAAAAGGTAACATTTTAGCGGGTCTGTAGCTACGGATGGACCCTCCCAGTATTAATCCCTGTCCGTGCATAATGCAATTAAATTAATTGTACGGGTGAAGTCTGCAAAGTTTCGCTTAATTTTGGGCAAAACTTGAAATATAATACACATATACTATGTAGACAAATCCGTGACACGATTTCGTGACATACAAACAATATTAATTGTGCTACAATAAGTCACCAATTTTTGTAAACACAATATAAACAAAAACATATAGAGAAGGGTAATCATGTACCAGACGAGTCTGTGGGGGAACCGACTGGTGGTAACCCCTTGTTGAAATCGATATTGAGGGCTGTTCAGCTGTGGCTGAATGGCCCTTTTTTTTTGTAGTGTAAGCAGGATAAATTGCTAATAGAAAAGCAACTCAATTAGAAAGCAAAGGGGGAGAATGTAATGAAGAAAAGGAGTCGATTTCTTGTTGTACTTGTTTGCCTTATGATCCTCAGTAGTACAGTAGCAGTTTCACATATGGCTATCCCAGATTGGGTGACACCAAGTGTAGAGGCAGACTCAACTCTACATTGCTATCTAAACAGCGACGGAATAATGTACAAGGATATTACGGATAATCCATTGGGAACCGTGAGTATTGCCGACGGTAATTCAATGATCTGGACAGCCAACGAAGTAGCACTCAGTGATTATACATTTCAAGGTGGCTCTTGGACTATTCAGATAACTCGGAGTGCTGGATTCACCGAAGACTTTTCAGTAGAAATAGGTTCATGGAATGGTAGTATCTTTACTCCTGCACCTGCAGTTGTTTTATCTGAGGGTGATAGTCCACCAATTCGACTGTTTATATTATTTCAGACAAGCAGTTTCACTGTATCAGCGGGGAACTGGTTGGCACTGAGAGTTACCAATTTTGCTGGTGGTGAGGAACTGGGGATAGTAACTGGAGGTAGTAGCAGTTATGTTACTTCACCACTCTTTGATCCGGGGTTCCCCATTCCCACGACTATCTACGTCGACGAGAATGCAACTGGTGAAAGCGATGGGTCTTTATGGGATGATGCTTTTAATACCCTCCAGAATGCGCTGGACGTTGCTGTTTCTGGCGACGAGATCTGGGTGGCAGAAGGAGTATACAAACCTTCAGTTGAGGTTGGGGGTACCGGCGATCGCTTTAAAACCTTCCAGATGATCAACGGAGTAGCCATTTATGGCGGATTTGATCCTTCGGTTGGGGATGACGAGTGGCATGAGCGCGATTGGGAGAAAAACGAGACTGTCCTAAGCGGCGATCTGAATGGTGACGATATCTCTGGTGACTTCCATATCACCAACCGTTCTGACAACTGCTATCATGTATTCTATCATCCGGATACGTTAGGACTAGACACTTCCGCCGTCATTGACGGCTTTACCATCACCGGCGGATATGCTAACAGGCCTGGGGAATACCCACTTGGTGGCGGGATGTCCAACAGTAACGGGAATCCAACGGTGATCAACTGTACATTCTCCGACAACTATTCCGAAGGTGGTGGTGGCATGAGTAATCTCAATTCCTCGCCAATCATGAGGGACTGTGATTTCATAGGCAATAATGGCGGCGCAGGTGACGGTGGAGGGATGCAGAACCGCAGCTCTTCGCCAACCATCACCAATTGTATTTTCCGAGAAAATACTGCCATGGCAGGTAGTGGCATGGTTAACCTCAATTCCTCGCCAATCGTGAGGAACTGCGATTTCGTAGGCAATAATGGCAGCACAGGCTTTGACGGTGGAGCGATGAATAACGTCAGCTCTTCGCCAACCATCACCAACTGTATTTTCCGAGAGAATACTGGCATGTATGGTGGGATGTTCAACTTCAATTCCTCACCAACACTGACCAACTGCACCTTCACCGACAATAGTGGTTATGGTGCGATATGCAACGTATACTCCTCTCCATCGATTGCCAATTGTATACTCTGGGGAGATAATTCGGAGGAGATTGTTAACTTCGATTCTTTAATCACCGTTACATACTGTGATATTGATATGAAAGATCCTCTGGCAAGTCCATATCCAGGAACAGGCAATATAAATAAAAATCCATTATTAACTGCAGACTTGCATCTCAATCCCAGTTCTCCCTGTATTGATAAAGGAAACAACTCAGCGCCAAACCTGCCTACCACTGACTTTGAAGGTGATCCGCGCATTGTGAATGGTATCGTTGATATGGGCGCTGATGAATATATAGACTTTGAACCACCAGCTACCATACCCCCTTGGATCTACGAATTGACCTATAATGGCCAGGTCAATTACTTGACTGAGGAAGTGCTCGGAGAGGAGTATGTGTCTGACGCTGATTGCTATAAAACAGCAATCACATATGATTCTCTTCCAGTACGCAGAGATTTGACTGCATTTTTTGAATCTTTTCCAGTCACTATACAAGAGCCATGGTATAAATGGCGTGGCATCATAGATAAAAACCTGCGAAAGCGCGAGGTGTGGGTCACGGCTGAGGTGTGGGGCACGACTGCTTACTCTCTCACAACATACGACTATGGAACTTCGGCTAGCCATGGAGCACCATTTTCCCTTGGTGAAACATGGTCTTATGACATGATAGTAGATGCAACCCCTGATGTTGGTGATGCGACGTATCCCTTCACGGCAACTGTAGCTAATGTGTTGGCATCTGTTACAGTCCCAGCAGGAACGTTCGATGCATGCTACAAAGTGACGCATACGTCCAGCATGGGAGCGATCACGGAATGGTGGGATTCAACTGGAACCTTTGATCATGCTCCAGTGATGGTTGTTGATGAGTTCAACTGCTTGTATCCGGAAACAATGGAACTTTATGAAACGCAAGTATCACCACCCACAAACCATCCACCAACGGCCCTAGCCTCAGATATCAGTGGTCAGCCGGATGTAATGTATCCGGATACAACATATACAGTCACCGCTCGGTACTCGGATGATGATGGAATAGATGATTTACAGTTATGTTATTTACAGCTCCGACACCCTGATCGGCCTACCGTAAAACCTATCACTATGATGTGGAATATAACAGAGAATGATTTCGGGCCATGGGATGGTGAGGAGGGCGACGACTATTTCAACTACGTGACTGGAATCGCTACAGTCATATCCCCAAATGAATATGAGATTGCTTGGACCTTTGAGATCAATGGCGATTGGCCTGAAGCTCAGGATGGCATCGATTTCGGCATTTGCGCTATGGATGATCAAGGTTCCCTGCCTGCAGGTGAGTGGGTCTATGATGATACGAATGCTTCTTTCACCGAGCCGCGCTTAGTACTCACAGGTCCATTGACTCTCAATTCGGAGGGATATGGCATATTCAAATCGGGTGGAGAATCATGGTGTCTACAAGGTGATACATTGTCAGCGCAGTTCACGGTAACCAATCCCACACCTACTGTGATTCCGATTCTTGAGCTAGTGGTGGGTGGAAGAAATCCGAACGGAAACGTGGTTGATTTCTCAGCAACGGGCCCGACAGCGATCAATCCCGGTCAAAGTGTGACCTATACCGGTACGCTTGAAGTGCCTGAAATGATCGGTAATTACTATTTGTTCTGCGCTTACCAGAAGGCGGCAGAGGACTGGATTAGTACCATCGATGTACAGTTGAATGGTATCAACGTTGATGATCCCCATGAGGCTGATGTTTACCGCACAAAGCAAATTGAGGTTATACCAGAAGATCATCTTCGTGACTTGGATGAACCATCGGGAGCATGGCAACTCATTGATGGCCCGTGGAGCGAAGAGGACTGTTCGCTCTCCAAAATTGCGGTAGATCCGAATGATCCAAACACTTTATATGCTGTCGTAAGTCACTATCATCATTACTGGGGCCATGTGGGCGATGAACTATACAAATCACACGACGGTGGATCAAGTTGGGCAGAGGTCGGCGCCGGTTTGCCTCGCATTGGGTTTCTTTTGCCCGGAAACCACATAAAACCAATAGGAGCTTTGGCCGTTGCTCCCAGTGACTCAACCGTGCTGTACTTAGGTAGTGCGGCCGGGGGTGTCTACAAGTCAACAGACGGCGGTATCAACTGGAGAAAGACCAATGGCCCATATACAGAGATCCTGCTGGGTCTCTCGCGAGATTACCCTGCCATAGAGTCCCTTTCCGTGGACCCCATCTTTCCTGATACTGTATATGCCGGTGCCTTTGTACGCGGTATCTATGTTACATATGACGGAGGAGACAACTGGTACAATCTGGGGGCGCCCGGCGTCAAAGGGTTCAACTTGCTTGTCCATCCGCACATTCTTGAGACATCAGGTAGTGCCGGAGCTATATATGCCAGTGGATATAGTTTTGAAACTACTGGGAGCCTTCATTATCCCATAGGGGTCTACAGGCGCGTTGCTACGGGGGATACCCAGTGGTACAAGCGGGAGCTGGTAATTGACGAAACTTTCCCGTTGCCACTTACACAACTACTTACAGATATCTGGGTCAGCTCGGATGATAGTACTGTTTATTTCTCGACCAATTACAACTGGGTGTATAGGGGAGAGGGTGGTAGTTGGCAGAATTGGGAACTAGCTCGTGGTACAGGTGACAATAGCTTACCTGACAGTGGAAATTCCCAATTAGCTGCCAGTATGCTACCATGCTCTATTTTTGCCAATTCGGACTTTCCGCACATAATATATGCCTCTACTCCAGGGCAGGGTATTTGGTGGTCCTTTAACTCTGGCAATGATTGGTTCCCATTGGGTTTAGATCATACCGGGCCGACTAAAATCGAGGCGGACACTGATACGACTGTGCTGTATACAATAGGAGGGCTTGGCAGTAAGCTTTACAAACTAGATCTCTCATCTGAGTGGGTAACCGTTGTTAGAAAGTTGAGCCCTGGGGAACTTAGAGTCTATGATGCAGACGGCCGGATGACTGGTATGATCGAGGGAGTGTCAGTTCAAGAAATTCCGGGGTCGGGATATGATCCCGAGACAGATTCAGTGGTGATCCTTGGAGGTGTAGGACCTCTTTCTATGGAAGTGGTTGGTACTGAGAGCGGTCAATATGGGCTAAGTGTAGGATGGATGGGTGCGGGCAAGGCCGCAAAATTTACCGCCAACGAGATCATGTCTGATGAAAGCTCCATCCACCAGTATTCGATTGACTGGGATCTTCTTACAGACAATGGTAAAGGGGTCACACTTCGAATAGATAGCGACGGTGACGGAAATTTTGAACAGACTATTATTTCAGACGCGTTGCTAGAGCCACCAACGGCTGAAGCAAATGGCCCCTATCAAGCGAATGAAGGATCGCCTGTGATTTTGGATGCCGCAGGATCGTATGATAATGACGGAACAATCGTCTTGTACGAATGGGATTTTGATGGAGATGGTGTGTATGAATTTGATTCGACCCTGCCAAATGTCAGCCATACCTGGGATGATGATTACATGGGCACAGCTACATTAAGGGTCAAAGACGATGAAGGACTTACCAGCACAGACGAAACCACTGTCACGATTCTGAATGTTGATCCCATTGTTAATACCGGCCCAGATAACACAATCAACGAAGGCGACACCTTCTCAGACTCCGGTTCCTTTACCGACCCCGGCACTGATGAATGGACTGTCATTGTGGACTACGGTGATGGATCAGGCATTCAACCTCTCGATCTCAACCCAGACAAGACCTTCGATCTCAGTCACACCTATGCAGACAACGGTACATACGATATTACAGTGACTGTTGAGGATGGCGATAGTGGCGTTGGGACTGACAGTTTGATAGTCATAGTGAACAACCTTCCTCCTGTAATTAGCGAGATTCTAGGCCCCGTCGATCCGGTACCAGTCAACACTGAGTTCAACGTATCAGCCGACTTCACCGATCCCGGTATCCTCGATACCCACACTGCTGTTTGGGAATGGGAGGATACTATTACATCCCCTGGAACTGTCACATTTGCCGATAGAACTGTCACCGGAAAGCATACCTACACTGAAGCTGGCGTCTACACCGTCACGTTGACGGTCCAAGATGACGATGGTGGCATAGCAATATCGGAGTACCGGTACGTGGTGGTATACGATCCTGAGGGAGGTTTTGTCACCGGCGGAGGATGGATATACTCAGAACCGGGATGTTATGTACCGGATGAAACACTAGAAGGCAAGGCTAACTTTGGCTTCGTATCGAAATACAAGAAAGGGCAGACTACACCCACTGGGAACACGGAGTTCCAGTTTAAAGCAGGTGACTTAAACTTCCACTCCGATAGCTATGATTGGCTGGTTATTGCCGGTAAGAAAGCGATGTACAAAGGTATTGGAACTATCAATAAGGAGGGTAACTACGGATTCATGATCTCGGCCATTGATGAGAAGTTAACATCAAGCACTGACGTGGACTTGTTCCGAATCAAGATTTGGGATAAGGACAACGGTGATGCTGTTGTCTATGACAACCAGATGGAAGACGCGGAGGATGCCGAGCCAGCTACGGCTATAGGAGGGGGTAATATAGTAATCCATAAAGCTAAGTGAGCATAGTATCATGACCCAAAGCTAAATTGTCGACAAACAACGCCAAAATGGGCAGTTTTGAGGAAGCGTTCTGGATAAAAGACGCATCCGTATATTAATTGTTATGCATCAATAACTCAACAAAAGGAGAATGAAAATGGCAGATCCAAGAACTTTTATAAGTTTCGATTTTGATCATGATGAGACGGAAAAGAACCTATTTGTAGGTCAATCAAAGAATTCAAGAACCCCCTTCTCCATACAGGATTGGTCCGCAAAGTCCTCGATGGAACAATCGAAATGGGAGGCCATAGTCAAAGAAAAAATCAATAAATGTAATATACTTATTGTTCTTTCAGGAAAAACTATGGCCAGCGCAACTGGTGTCGCAAAAGAAATTACGATGGCTAAAGATCAAGATGTACCGGTGTTTGGAGTATATGTTGATGGTGCGAATTCATCAAGCAACCTTCCGAGTGGTTTACAGCGTAACCGAACTATTGCATGGGATTGGGATAAAATAGCTAGTGCAATAGATCAAATGATGGGCGAAGGAAAAAACAAATGAAAAAAGCATTGATTGTTGGAATTAATGACTACCCTTCATCTCCGCTTAACGGTTGTGTCAATGACGCCAATTCGTTAGGAGCCATTCTTGAATCAAACGGTGATGGCTCCCCTAATTTTGGAGTGCGTATGATAACATGCCCAAGTACCGATATTACTAGATCTGTTTTACGCGAAGCAATAGAACAATTGTTCGAAGGTGACTCAGATATAGCATTATTGTACTTCTCTGGACATGGGTATATAAAAAGTACAGGTGGTTACTTGGTAACTACTGATGCAAAAAAATACGATGAAGGGATGTCAATGGATGATGTTCTTTCTTTGGCAAATCAATCGAAAGCAAAAAATAAGGTAATCTTACTGGATTGTTGTCACTCGGGTGCAATGGGTACACCTAGTCTTTCTGGAAGCAGTACTGCACAATTATCAGAGGGAATGTCTGTTCTAACAGCAAGTCGAGATAGTGAGTTCGCAATAGAAGTAAATGGGGCGGGTGTGTTTACATCATTATTGATTGATGCACTCAAAGGTGGAGCCGCCGACATTCGTGGCAATATAACTCCAGGATCATTGTACGCCTATGTCGATGAAGCGCTTGGTGCTTGGGATCAACGGCCAATATTTAAAACTAATGTCACAAGCTTTTCTCCATTACGCATAATACCACCCAAAGTGCCATTCGATATTCTGCGTAAAATTACACAATACTTTCCAACAGCAGATTCCGAGCATACACTCAACCCCAGTTACGAAGATACTGAACCAACAGCAGACCCTGAAAAGGTAATAATATTTAAAGATTTACAAATATTTCAAAGCGTTGGATTGGTTGTTCCTGTCAATGCGGAGTTTATGTACTTTGCAGCCATTAATTCAACATCTTGCCGATTAACCGCTCTTGGCTACCAATATTGGCGATTAGTGAATGAGAAGAAACTGTAGAATGCATAACAAATCACTGCACTGGATTTTTGCTCCGCTGCGCTTCGTAAAAACCAGTGAGTTCAAGCGTTAGGAGTATAATCAGTGAGATTCATCGTACTATCATTCGTTTTCGTATTGAGTATTCTATTATTAGGATGCTCTGGAACAGATAATTATTCTGAACCCACAACACTTGCTAATGATGGCCCATACAC
Source organism: Chloroflexota bacterium (assembly GCA_013203045.1). GTDB lineage: Bacteria > Chloroflexota > Dehalococcoidia > SZUA-161 > SpSt-899 > JABMQN01. Next base: position 7,345 of record JABMQN010000035.1, on the reverse strand, counting down.
CCATGAAATTACTGGCATTATCTTCCCAAGCGAGGTCAGTTCATTTTACCGCTCTGACATAACGCAGTTTGATTCAAAAGGAAAAGACATAAGCTGCAGCTACAAACTGCCCTATTTGTCTTCCCCAGTCACAGTATCCGTTTATGTATATCCAGCAGAACATCTTAAATCTAATAATGACCCGGCTACTATCATGTCACAGTTACAAGTTCATGCCGACAAGATTTCAGATGAATTAAGTGGTTACTATTCAGAATTCAAAATAATTTCCAAAGATCCAGCTATTCTTAATCATAATGGCACTACACATAATGGAGTCTCAATTCGATATCAATATGAGCAAGACGTTGGGCTAGGCCTTAGAGATTACATGTCATATTTGTACTTATTCCATAACAATGATTGTTTTGTTAAGTATCGAGCAACATTTCCAATTGAACAATTGGATAAGATTGACCCGCATATACAAAACTTTTTAGATGAATTGAAATGGTAATTATACTCCTAACAACTGCGTCAACTCCGACCCCAAAAGGCGGTTGCCTTTGGGGTCGGGCCTAGCTCCCGATTGTGATTTGGCACAAGCACTGGGCGTCACGGGGGCAATAACATATATTTCAGGCATTCCGCAAGAAGTACTGTAATCCAAGCCAAAACTGGAGCGCCGCAAAGTGCGGTTTAGCATATTCCCTTTTAGCTGGTGATACAGAGCGTTGGGTAGTTATTCTAGCAGACAAAAAAGCTTTTTATTTAGGAAATGAAGTTTTGACGCTAATTGCAGCATTCACAATCGACGGTATTCCTATCTTGATAGGTGATCTCCTTATATCCGCACCCTCAATCACCACCCCGGAGGTACGGGTGCCCACTGTTGGCGATATCGCACCATTGTTTCCTACCGGCCTGGGTGGACGTGCTATTAGTGGTTTAGATCAAAAGCTGAACATAATTGGAGACAATATTGCTATTGCGTGGGCTGGGAGTCGTATACAAGCTAAATATGCATTGAAAAAACTTATTGAACGGAATCAGCAAAACTCGCTTACCCCAGATGAGCTATCGGCTTTCCTTTCTGTTTTAAACAGCGAGATAGGGCAAGAGGATTTAAGCCTTATTGGGTGGATTGTTGATCCCAAAGGAGGGCCAAAAGGATTCACTTATGGAAGCTGTGAGAAGTATACAACTCAATCGTCCATAAATGTTGCGGTAGCGGGTACAGGTGCCCCCGACTTCTCATATTGCCTTGATCAGCTGAGATTTAGCAATCTACAGATAGCAGGAGGAAATCCGAATGCCCTCGAGACAGCTGTCACATACGCATTGATGCTGTCAGGCACTCTCCTCCAGAATGAGATAGTATCCCTCGAAACATTGAGGAACTTCTACGGTGGCGGCTACGAGATTATCACGTTTGTTCAAGGCATACCAACTAAGATCGATGATATTGTTTACATTTTCTGGTTACTTGAACCCTCTTCTCTTGGCTGGAACGGGGTTCTTCGAAAGGCCATAAAACAACTCTACCTCGGCGATAATCTTGTATTCAGAGGCGTCGATTTCTTGCAGGAGAACCAAGCGACTGAGCCAATGTTGTCATTCGAAGATGAAATGCATGTTATTCATCCCATGTGTAGTGGTCGTCCTCTCGATAATATCCAAACTGCGCAAATACCACTTGATCCGCCGCCATTATCATCTCGTTTCCAATGCAACTACTTCTTTGTGATACATTCCACCACTGACATAAAAGTGATCGCCAAGGTTGACTACTCTACCAAAGGAATGCACTCTGTCATATTCTCAGAAGCCCAGCAAGGTTCTACTGTAACTTTTGACGGATCATTTCTTCAGGAGATTATATCCATTGCTGAATCAACAAGATGAGCTACAGCAAACTAGCTTGAAGGAAGGCTACCCAACACATTGAACTCCGACCCCCAAAGGCGGCTTCTTTGAGCCTGACTTACCTTGCGGAGTGATTCTGCTTCAACTTAATGGAACGGGGGACTGGGTAGTGGGTCTCCTTGTCAACCTTGCTTTTCTTGTTCCTACCCTTAGCCCTGACATTTCCCCTGGGCAACGACACAACTTAATGCTCCAAAACCGGGATGCTAGTTCCAGCTTCGCCAATGTACCAAAATATATCCGCTCCAGAAGGACTTCTTTTGTATCATTGGTTACAAAATTGAGTAGGTCTACGGATTGACGAAGTATGCCAGGGAGCACATAATCCTTCAACTCTCGTGATTTCTGATCGGAGGATCACACAATGACAAGATTCCCTGAAGGCAAGGTAGCCATGAAGATTTACCGGCAAGATGCCTAGTAGACTTTGGAACAACATCTTTCCATTATATAGAGAAGCTGTATTAGCCCTTGCCGTTGTGTGACCGGTCCCTGGATAAGAGTCACAGCAGTGGATTAGATGCTTCCCTGTCGCAATGAAACAATGAATCACACAAAGGAGGAAGGAATTGTGAATCGATTCGAAAAGCTTCTCAGCCCCATCAAGATCGGCAGCCTCGAGCTCAGAAACCGAATAGTCTTGCCTGCTATGGACCTGGGTTTCATTGGCGTACCAATGATGGGCAATCTGACGCAGGAAGGCATAGACTTCTACGAGGCACGGGCGAAAGGTGGTGCGGCCATGATCATTGCTGGTGCTGTGGCCATTGATCCGAAGGGGATATTCACACCAGTGACTCCGGGAATCTGGAGTGATGATCTCATCTCGGACTACAAGAGGCTGGCGGATGCGGTACACAAGTACGGGGCCAAACTCGTGATCCAGATCGCGCACAGTGGTCGCCAGGCACCCCAGGGTATTCCGGAATTTCCACCTATCGATGCGGTTGCGCCTTCTCCCATTCCGTGTCCCTTGTATAAGGCGATCCCGCATGAACTGACTGTAGATGAGATACAGGATTTGGTTGAGAAATTCGGCGAAGCGGCCAAACGAGCCAAAGAAGCTGGAGCAGATGGGGTAGAAATCCATGGTGCTCACGGCTACCTGATTGCGGAGTTCATGTCGCCCTATTCCAACAAACGTTTTGATGACTACGGGGGCAGCACAGCCGATCGCTTACGATTCCCACTGGAGACAATTAAGCGGGTTCGAGAAAAAGTAGGCAGCGATTTCTATGTCGGGTTCCGTCTGTCGGGTGAAGAGTTGACTCCCGGTGGAACCAGTCTCCGTGAGACCAGGGCAATGGTACCCATCCTGGTTGAAGCTGGATTGGACACTGTCTCGGTTTCTGCGGGAGTCTACAATATGCTCAGCTACCGTACCTTTATGCCACTGCATATGGATCCTATTGGCACTCATTACGATAGGGCAGCTTCCGTGAGCGAGGTGTGCAAGGTGCCGGTCATAGCTGTGGGTCGGATCAAAGACCCGTTAATTGCCGAGACCCTTCTTCAGGAGGGCAAGGTGGATTTGGTGGCCATGGGTCGCCAGCTGATTACGGATCCGGAACTACCCAACAAAGCAGCCGCCGGAAAACCAGAAGATATTCGGCCGTGCATCAGTTGTGGACTTTGCCTGGTATATCTAGGCGCACAGCTTGGCTTTAAGTGCGAGCTCAATCCGTACATCTTCAAGGAACCCGAGGTTGTTCAGGCAGCGCAAGCCAAAAAGATATTGGTCGTTGGTGGAGGGCCTGCTGGATTGGAAGCAGCTGCCTACGCCGCTATTAGAGGGCATCAAGTCACTCTGATGGACAAAGCCGAATATCTAGGGGGACAATGGCGACTTGCCGCCATGCCACCACATAAACAGGAGATCTCCGTGGCGCTCAAGTATTTGGTGACCCAGGCACAGAAAGCGGGAGTCAAGCTCGAGACGAGTAAAGAGGTTACGCCTCGAACTATCGATGAGTTCGAGGCCGATGCAGTCATTATTGCCACCGGCGGAGAACCGGTGATTCCGCCCATCCCTGGCGTGGACAATCCGAAGGTAATCACAGCCTGGGACGTCCTCGCCGGAAAGGCGTTTGCAGGAGACAAGGTGGCCATTATCGGGGGCGGACAGGTTGGTCTGGAGACGGCTGACTATATGCGGGAGCGCGAGGCTTCCCAGATAATCGTTCTTGAGCAGCTTGAGGCATGCGGTACCACGATATCGCCTTTTGTTGTCATGGATATGATGGAAAGGCTGACCAAGTGGGGCGTGAGGGTGGTTACCTCAGCCAATATTGAACAAATCCTCGATGATGGTATAAGATTCACTGCCAAAGGCCAGCAGGAGACTGTAACTGGTCTGGATAGCATTATCCTGGCGGCAGGTGTTCAGCCCTCGGAAGAACTCAGTGAAAAGATCAAGGACAAGGTGGCTGATGTCCATGTAATCGGGGATGCCAATAAGGACGTGTGCATGGCCTTCAAGAACGCTCTCGAGGCTATTGCCGAAGGGGCCGAGATCGGGTTGAAAATATAGAATCTGCAGTGGCGGGTTGGAACTGTTCCTGTACACATTGAAAGGAGTGGAAAATGGCAAGTCTTCTTTTTACACCACTGAAAATCGGGCCGGTGACGGTTAGAAACCGAATCGTGCAACCCCCCATGCTTACCGGAATGACAGATGTCCCCGATGGTGTGGGTACTTCAGCCATTGTAAGTGAGACGTACGCCAGGTTTGTTGCAGAACGTGCCAGAGGCGGAGTGGGACTGATCATCACGGGCACGATGGCGGTACATCCGACTTCGGGCTATGCGCTGTTTGATCTCATGCCCAGAGCCTACGACAAGCGGCAAATCCCAGTGCTTCAGCTGACGGCCCGGATGGTTCAGGAACATGGTGCCAAGCTGTTCTGTCAATTGGGTTCGATGGGTGGATTCATGAAGGATGGGGGCCTGCAAAGTAAGCTGCCCAGCTGGGGTCCTTCTCCAGTACACCATACCATTCTTGCTCCTGAAATGCCCAAGGAGATGGAGATAGAAGAGATCGAGGAGATGATCGAAGCTTTCGGAAAGTCGGCGGAGAATTGCCGGGAAGGTGGGGTGGATGGTATCGAATTACACGGAGCTCACAACGCCCTCATCAATCAATTCCTTTCGCCCTATTACAATAGGCGGACAGACGAGTATGGGGGATCAATGGAGAACCGCTGTAGATTTGCTGTCCGCGTGATTGAACGTGTCAAACAGGTAACCGGCAATGACATGGCGTTGGGAATAAGACTGTCGGGAGATGACATGATGCCGGGCGGGCTCACCATCCAGGATACCAAGGCCATCGCCCAGTATCTGGAGGCGACCGGGAAAATCGATTATGTGAGCATCTCTATCGCGCCCATGTTCCTGTACTTGGCTCCAATGTACGTTCCCACCGGGCACTTGGTTCCCTATGCGGCGGAAGTGAAGGAAGTGGTGAACATACCTGTGTTCACTGCCGGCAGGATCAATGATCCTGCTGAAGCTGAGAAGATACTCGACGATGGCAAAGCTGACATGATCTGCATGGGCAGGGCTCTAATTGCCGATCCCGAAATGCCCAACAAGGCGCGGGAAGGAAAGGCTGATGACATCATGCCGTGCACAGGTTGCACTCAGAACTGCTACGGCAAAATAACTGTCGGCACACCCATCGATTGTGCCAACAATCCGACAGTGGGCAAAGAGAAAGAGTGGGGTGCGGGCACTCTCAAGCCAGCCGAAACGAAAAAGAAGGTATTGGTGATTGGCGGAGGGCCAGGTGGTTTGGAAGCAGCCCGGATAGCGGCAATGCGAGGACATGATGTATCCCTCTATGAGAAAGCATCGGAACTCGGTGGGCAGATCAACCTGGCGGCCAAGTTGACTGGCAGGGCCGAGATGGATGGGTTCGTCAGGACACGCATAGCTCAGGTCAAGAAACTGGGAGTCAACGTTGTCCTGAGCCAGATGGTGACCGCAGATCTGGTGCAACAACTCAATCCGGATGCTGTGGTGGTGGCCACCGGTTCTACGGCTATACCTGTGTGGGATGCCGAGATCGTGGCTACGCCGGATCAGATACTGATCGGTGAGAAAGAGGCCGGAGCAAAGGTGATCATTCAGGACGAGATGTTTGATATCACGGCTTCAGCTCTGGCTTTGCATCTGGCGTCGCAGGGAAAGCAAGTTGAAATCCTGACCAGTGTTCTTGGTCTGGGAATGGCAACCGACGGAGTTACGCTTGTAGCCGTTGTATCGGGATTGGCCCAGGCGAAAGTTAAGATCACTCCCATGACCATGATAGTAGGTGTGCAAGGGAAGAGCGTTACCGCGATGAACGTCTTCACTCAGGAGACAAGTCAGATTGAGGATGTGGATACGGTGATCCCGAACATGGGTCGTACCCCCAACGAAGAGCTCTACAAACAACTTAAGGGCAAAGTGAAGGAACTCCACAGGATAGGAGATTGCGTATGTCAACGACCTGTCGACAGGGCCATCTATGATGGTCACAAGGTCGGCCGGGAGCTTTAAGTCAAGAGCTATCGTCGGAGATGGAACAGTGTAATGTATGGCTATTCGCTGAGGCGAAGATAACCGATCTTCCCCTCAAGCTTGCCAGTGAGGCAAAGAAATTGGCCAACGGGTCCGGTGGAGAGGTGTGCGCTGTGTTCATCGGCGAGATGGCCGCAGATGCTGTCCAGGACTTGGGTGCTCATGGTGTGACCAGGGTGTTTGCCGTCGATGACCCGCTTCTGAAAGAATACTCCACAGAAGCCTATACTCAAATTCTTGCCGAACTGACAAATGAATACAAACCCACGGTCGTGCTATTTGGGACCACTTCAAGAGGCAACGATTTGGCCCCTCGTCTGGCAGCTCGGCTTGGCGCAGGGTTCATAGCCAACTGCATCGAGCTCAACCTGGACAAAGAGGTTGGGCTCGTTGCTCGCAAGCCCATCTACGGGGGCAACGCTCACGCAACGGTGACTGCCCTGGCAAGTCCTCTGATTGCCACCATCGATCCCAAAGTGCTGGAGGTGAAAAAGGCGGGGGTCGCCGGGATACCAGAAATCATTCGCCCCGAAGTGAAGTTACGTCTAGATCTTTCAAGAACCAGAGTAGTCGAGCAAATCAAAGCGGACCCCATCACCGTTGATGTATCTGAAGCCAGCGTCGTTGTCAGTGTCGGCAGGGGACTGGGCCAGTCAGAACAACTGAAGACGATCGAGGAGCTAGCCGGGGTGCTGGGAGGAAGTATCGGCGGAAGCCGGATCGCCGTTGACGAAGGGTGGATTCCTCATGAACGTCTGGTAGGATCGAGCGGCAAGAATGCCTCTGCCGAGCTCTATCTCGCTCTGGGGATATCCGGCGCCGATCATCATACCTCGGGCATACGAGGTTCAAAGCTGATCATCGCAGTGAACAATGA
>JABMQN010000034.1 GCA_013203045.1 Chloroflexota bacterium | reverse complement strand
TTCAATTTCTGGCACGCCTGGAGGGATTCGAACCCACGACCCTCGGTTCCGAAGACCGATGCTCTATCCACTGAGCTACAGGCGCTTAGCTTCAAAATTATACCCCATCTCTCTTTAAAAGTCCATTCTAGCCGACATTTAGCCGACATGCTACCAAGAACTTGGTAGCACTCAATGGACTGTTTTATCACACCCTAGACTGCTTCTTTGAAAGTATTCTCATCATTCATTTACCGTCAAGAACCTCTTTTCTTACATCAAGAACTAATGACAGACAAAACGATGCAAATATGATAGAATAAGTCGCTTTATGACAACAGATTACCTAATACTCGGAGGACGTATTTGACTGATGATTTAGAGTTAAAACACAAATTATTTATATCATTGTTAGACGCCCACAGTAACGAATATAGACATCTTCTCGAAGTCTGGCGTGACCTTGAACGAAAAGCTCAAGGGGTTATTGCTATTTCAGGAGTGTTCTTAGCAGCTGCCTTTGCATTTGTTCGCCAGATAGACTGTGGAACACAGGATATTGAGAAAGTGCTACTTTGTATTGCAATAGTTTTGCTAGTCACATCGGTACTGATATCAGTACTGGTTCTCAGAATCAGAGAGGTTAGAATTCCTCCAGGTGGTGAGTTTATCAACAATCTCGTTGATGACATTCTCAAGATTGATGAGTCTTCTGTCTCGTCAGAGAGGTACTCAGGCTTCATTTTTGATCAAGTCAGGATTTCACATGATGTGAACGAAGAAATGTCTAATGCAAATGAATCCAAAGCAAAACATCTATGGAGAGCCCAGCTGTCTGTAATCTGTGCAATCGGAGTAGTTGCCATAACTACTATTATTAGTATTCTTAATTAAGGAGATGCCATGATATGTATTAAATCCGGTTGTAAAAACGATGCAATTGGGCGTAGCAACTATTGTGTAAAGCATCAACCAAATGATGATGGTATAGTAATGCGTCGGTACTCCGCAGATTCAGCAAAATCAGGAAGATTTTCAACACGGAAGGATGTAAAAAGTAAAAAAGATAAGCGTGATGACAAGTAATACAATTAGTTCCACATTATGCAATTTCCTTGTAGCCTTAAGAAGTTATTCACCCAGTTAATGCACGCAATTATCCAACACTATTAGTGGTAGAAAGAATTCGAACGTTCATACTGGTCCTATTGCGGCTGTGATTACATGGATCGCTTCCTCGAATGCAATCGCTGCCTCTGTCTGCATCCCTGGCAAAACATGACTATATGTGTCCATAGTGATACTGACACTTGAGTGTCCAAGTCGTTCAGAGACGATCTTGGGATGTACTCCTTGTTTTAGCATCAATGTTGCATGTGTGTGTCTGAGGTCATGAAGCCTAACATGTGGAAGCCCTGTACGTTTGATAATCTTAGCAAATGCATGTGTAACTGTGTCAGGAGATAATGGTTCACCATCATCATTAGCAAATATGAGCCTTTGTTCTTCCCATTCAATACCATCACCTTCCATCTGGTCCATTTGGCTTACTCGAAGTCCTCTCAACAATGCCACCACACTCGGAGATAAGCTAATTAATCGACGCGAATACGGTGTTTTAGGTTCAGTTATCATTAACCCTTTATTATGAAGCCGAACAACGCTCTGATTTACGGAAAGAGTCTCCTTATTTATATCAACATCACACCATCGAACACCCAATACTTCACCCCGTCGAAGTCCTGTGTATAACATGACAAAAAACAAATGACCATAAGGGGAATCTTTGATTGCCTCAAGAAACACCTGAACATCATCAGTATCCAACGCTTTCATCTCTTTACGCCGAGGGCGCGGGGGATCAACCGCTTCACAAATATTCCGAATTAGGAGCCCCCATTTTACTGCATGTTTGAGAGCTTGACTGAGAAGCTTATGTGTGTGAAGTATTGTACGTGCGGATAAACCGTTTTCTCGCATGTCTGAGTAGAGCCTCTGTACATGATGTTGAGTTAATTTAGACAAAAGTATATTGCCTAAATTTGGCTTCAAATAACGTTCAACCGTTCCCCTATATCCATCCACGGTTCTTGGGACAGTCCGAATTTCAGCATAATCAATCAGCCAAGTATCTAGAAATGCCCCTAGAGTCATTTTAGGAGCATCGATTGGCAAACCCTTGTCTAAATCTGTCAATAACTCTCTCAGCCTGCGCTGAGCTTCAGCCTTAGTTCCTGTTACATATTCATACTTGCGTCTACGTTTACCATTATCATCTCTACCGAGATCAATAGTGATTTCCCAGGATTTTGTATTCTTCTTACGAATGCTTCCGTTCATTATTCCTCCTCATAGCCGACGATTTTCAAAAGTTCGATAGGCCGACCTTCGACAATGGCCCTGAAATCCTTAAACATTCGAACTTCGCTACCGAGCACATTAGCTAACGCATTGGCTTGTTGCTGAATCCAGTATCGCAATTCTGTAATTATCGTTACTTTCTTTTTATCCTTTAGTTGCTGCCAATGTGGACCTTTTTGAATATGTTTTAACCATAACGAATAGACTATTGTTGCTTCCTCTGCCAATCCAAGCGTACCAAACGGCATTAACATTGCATCTTCAGCAAAGCTTTTATCAAACAAAGGTTCCTCTGCTTCACTAACAATTTCTCTTAGTGTATCTTCATCAAGTACGTTAAAATGATTACTTGAACCCCTCCCCACATATGGTCTACCAACATATTTGGCAGTTTCAGATTCCCAAACACCTTGCATCATTGATGTATCAAGCTCAAGTGTATCGAAAGGTTGCCTCAATGAAGCACATGTTTGCTCTCTTGAAGCATACACAAGAGCAAGCTCCCAAAGGGTAATGGTATTACTTTCCAAACAATGCAATTGAGCAACCCAACGAGCGTGGCGAATAGTCATTAAATAACCATTAGCTAAAGAGTACCTCCAGACTCGATGGACATGTGGAAGTGCATCAGGGGCAAGAGGATGTTCCTTTAAGGTTCCAAAAGACCAAGGCTGGTCTTCCGAATCGGGTATTTGTTGATTCCGTGCTTTAGAAATTTCTTTCAGCAACGTATCCGTTTTAGGAGACCGTTCTCCCATTCCTTCAATAATACTTTTCAATTTTGCAGCAACTGCCAGCCTTGATATACTTCTATCTTTTAGAGCTTCATCCCATATTGCGGTTCTTACTTCCTTTGAAATCCTAGCTGCTCGTGACATCTTTCCCCTCTCAATACCTATTAAACCCTAATTGCCTTATGATTATGCCTTTCATACTAATTGTATATCCCTTATCATAAATTACAATTAGTATACTGTCAAGTATCAGGAGGCACATAATGGAAAAACTTTTATTAAGACCAGTTGAAGTCACAGAGACTCTCGGAATCAGCCGGGCTCGCGTCTATGAGTTGATTGCCAGCAAGGAATTACCTTGCGTGAGAATTGGACGTAGCGTAAGAGTCCCTGCCGAAGCTTTGAGGCAGTGGATTGAGGATCGGCAAGACGGTGGTATTACCTGTTTAGATAATTAATTTAGCAGTAAGCGGTTAGTACCTAGAGGGTGGCTCTGGGGAGGTTCCGCTCATTGCAGGGTATACCGGATGGCCCGAGGGTCGATTTTGCGCCTCAGGCGCATTTTCGATCCTCTGGTCGCAATTCATCCGGGCACCCTCGAAAAACCTCGTGGGGAGGGGTGGTGACAAGGATTTCCGTTTACCCTTCAAAACCTTTGTGTGGTGGTGATTTCAATTGGTGGCATGTGTCACTGCACAAAGGGAAAATGCCTTCAAAAACACATTATAAAGACTATATAGCCAGTTCTCAAAAAAGGTCGGATTCTGATTGTGCGAGGTGGGCAATGGTGGGGGAATGCGAGAACGGTCATGCGTTTGCAAAGAAGCTACTTTGTGGGCGAGAATGGTGTCCGACTTGCGGAGCAAATAAATCAGACTACCATAATCGGCGGATTTCTCGTTGGTTGCCAAAAGCACAACAGCTACAAACAATAGGTTACTTCGTCATCGAGTGGCCATTATCATCCAGGCACGAATTGAGAACCAAAGAATCATTGCAGGATATGGGGAAGCGAGTCAAAGGTGCTTTTCAGTCCTGGGGATACAAAAGAGGGCTTCGACGCTGGCATTTCTTTGGTGAAAGTGGCACCACATATAATCCTCATATTAATGTGTTGGTCGATGGTCGTTGGATTCCCCCAGGTGAACTAAGAAATTTCAAATCATATCTTCGCCAAGTTCTGGATGAACCCCAACTAATAATCAACTATTCATACCGCAAGACTGCCCCAGAAATGATGCATACTCTGAGATATGTCACTCGTGCGACCTTCCTTGACCAGTCATGGGATTATGAAATAGCAGAAGCTATTTATGGATTCCAAAACTCTCAAAGTTGGGGGACATGGAAAGCGGAGACCCAATGGGAGTTATCAATGGAGGAAAAAGACGAACTAAACCTAACACAAATTGAAAAGTTGGAGCGAGGTATTTGCCCTCGCTGTGGTGAACCTATTACATGGTCAAACCCAGTTCCTTTGGCACTCGTTGAGGCTATCGGTGGCAAGTATATTGGAGCTGGATACTACGAACTCCCACCTCCCGGTGATCCGCCTAAACGACTACCATCTACCCAAATGCAAGGTTGTGAAGATTGGCTTTTCAGTGTCAAACAAGTTGCTCACAATATTGCTGAAAACAAACGTGACGAGCCAGATTATGAAGTTGTCCATAGTCCTGTATATTTGTTCCGTGAATATCTGCGGGGGCAAAATATCAAGACAAGCTCTATGCAACGTGTGGCACTTATGATGAAAGCTAAACTTCATGGCAAATACTAGTTCAGCTAATATTTAATCTTAGTTTAATAATATTTTATCTAAACTAAGGCATATTTTATTCTGATCCCATCGGATATATTCCTAGATTAAACTATCCATAAATAATCGCCCATTGTCATGTACAACTATGTTTGGTTTTATAAAATATGCCTATCTAGTTAACTCCCAAACCCCGCCGAAAACCACAACATGTAGTGTTGGGTCAAAAGGGTGGAAATGTGTACAGAATTGGAGTGTAAATTGAACGAATTGTATAACTTGTTGTTAATTATAGGTAACTATCCCCTAGTTACATATAATGAGATTAAATAAATACAGTTAATTGAAGAAATGAAAAGTAAGAGTATAATTGGTGCATGCCAAAGGCAATATTTAAAAGATGGGCGGGACCTGGGATCGTGGCCCTGTTAGGGTTTGGGGTCGATATGATTCCGGGTAATAATAGCTGGATACCATCTATCATAATTTGGGCTTTAGCATTGATATGGTTCGGATGGTATGCATGGCCCTCGATCACTAAGCGTTTGCCTGTTAGGAAATGGAGGTATAGCAAAATGATTATTGGTGGGGGTATTGCATTAATCGTTATTGGTCTAATTATGATTACAACCCAACTCGATTTTAGTAAAGAATCAAAAACTGAAGCTACAATTGAAACCAAGCCATCAGATGAAGAGAGTACACCTTCGCTAGAGAAGAAATCGGAAATTCAAATGGAGCTAGACACTTTGATATCTAATATCGCCGAATTTGTAAGTAATGAACCTCCAGCGCCAACACAAATACAGGGAGAAGATTGGGCTTCTTGGCAACAGAGATACTCGGAACATCGTGACAAAATACAATCCGATTTTTTCAACAGTTTTAATACTAGAATTGCAGGAGTTGTTGAAAAACTACATAACCTAAAAATAATCAGTGCCGATGAATATGAGTCTGTTAAAACCCATTATAACCACGCTTCAACAATATATGCTGCGCGCGCAACCTCTTTAATAGAAAAACTGAATATATACAAGGCGCGATTAGATGAAATGGAGAAAACGTTTACGAGTAAATAAAGTCTATTTAGCTATAAGATTATCATATGAAAGATTATTAGAAATAATTGCATACAAAGTTTGGCACCTATCATGGCGACCAAAATCAAAGTGCAATGATATTGGCTTATTCTGATCAATTTGGAAGCCATAAAATGACACACTACATATAGTGTCTTTGGGAGTTAACTAGATAGGCATATTATAAAATAACATGCTATCTGCAAAGCCACCAGCAGTCGTCGGATGGCAATTGATCTGAAAACTCGGCAAACGATGGACTATTTTTTCTAATTTCGCTTGCTGTACAACCAATAAGCAATTCTACGCCAACAGTGGCTTCATGATAACCCGATACACAGATTCGAATTACACTTTTACCATTAAAGCCATCGACACAAACAGGGTATTCGGCTCTCTTCTGATGAACTTGGCATAGCATTTTGTGATCAGCCAGAATCCAGTTTTCTATCATTCTGTCAGCGACACCAATTTTGATTTCATCCGTTACGTCAAGAGAACGTAATTCAGCAAGCAGTTGTTCAGCGATATTGGTTGATGTTTCGGAGCGACCCTCGCGATCGAGGATCACAATAATAGGACGATACTTTCCCTTCCATAACCTGCATTGCGATGCAATTCGAACGGCAATCGCTAATATTGCAACGTCTCGACCGTTACAATTTATTCTCTGAACTCGTTTTCTGGGGCATGCGCGCTTGATAAACTTTTGCTCAAGGTGCCCATCAACTAGAAAGGCAGCTTCAGGCATGGTCAAAACTCCCAGCTATATAGTAATAACCTAATCCAAAACCAGTATTTCGTATCTCAGAATCCAGATCGTCAGCATTAGAAACTCGTTTAGCAGTGGTTTTACCGTCTTCAAATGAGACAACAACAATTTCATCTGGTTTCATACTATTGAGTAGAGTTTCGCTGTGTGTAGACATAAGTATGAATCTCTCTTCTCTCAATGTCGAGCGCATTATAGACACAATTTCCGTTTGCATAAGTGGGTGCAGGTAATTCTCCGGCTCTTCGACCGAAAACATTGTTGGATTCGTGAGAATGATAGTGATCAAAGCGATCCATTTGACTGTACCATCAGACATGGCCGAAAGCGGTAGTACAGGAGGATCATCATTATCATCTGAATCGCTGATTGTAACTTTGATTTGTAACTGTCTATCAAATGGATTGTTAACAATCTCCAAACCTGCTATTGAATCATTTGCCAACTGTACATACTCGACCACATCCGAAAGCGTGGCACTCCCAATATCAAGTCTCTTTTGAGGGAGCAGGCGTAATTGTGACAAAGCCTGTTCTCGATTTATCGCTGATCCTTTTTGCATTGCGTTCAGAGTAGAATACAAACCGGAACCATCTCGCGCGACTCCCGGCTTCTTAGCACTATCATCAGGCACTTTTGCCTTCGATGGCTCAATGTTGTAAACATTCCCTCCTCTGACATCTCTCATGACATTCGCATAAGGACGCGCTATTACTCTGAGGGCACTTACAATGCTGTCATCGGGACTGACGTACATGTCGAGACTTTGTATTATCCTGTCTCGAATTGTCCCCTTTCCAGCCTTAGTTCTGAATGGGAAATTTAATTTGATTTTTGCTGTGTTACAGGCGAACACTTCAGTCGCTACATTACCGTCGTCGTCTATACTTCTCTCGATGTCAAGATCATAGGAGCCAAGTTTGTGTTGACCAATTGATGCAACAGTCCTATGTTTCAACGATAAGCGTTGACGATGATAGCTTATTCCCTCGCCAGATTCTTGTAACCGAATATCGAACAAATAATCGTAATACAGATAATTTTTGCTCCCTAGGCGTATCGAACCAACTATATTGGCAAAAATACCTGCCTGATAGGTGTTCTCGGCGACTTTCTTAAAAATGGAACCGGCACCACCTGCGCTGCTAATAGCATCCGCGACATTCATATCCTGAAGAAAGCCCAAAAACTCGAAGAATGATATAATGTTAGTTTTCCCTGAACCATTTGGACCCACTAGTATATCTAGGCCAGGACGAAGTTCCATCTTAAATTTTGACAGGGTTTTGAAGCCATCAACCAACACGCATCTAATCATTTATTCACCTGTTTTGAGTGACATATGTGAGTTATTTTTATACTGAAATCTAAATTTTTCAGTAGTTCAAATATGCTACCTCCGATTTAACGTTTGAATTGTCCATATACTACATAAACGATCGATCAGTGTCAAGGTAGATAAGGCAGGGATGTTTTATATGTGTAAACTTAATAAATAGCCTCTAGTCCGACCTATTCAATGCCATGAACTGGTATATGTGAACAGAAAAAAGAAACACCACTTTACGAATTCCTAAACCGCGTGTGAATTTGGTGAATGGGTGACTGAATAGCCGACATTTTGGCCGACCAACTCAGTAATAAAGGGATAACATTTATAGTAAAACCAAGTTCAGCATGGACTGTTGAACAAATACAACCGAGGCTAAAACAGATAATCCGAAGACCGATGCTCTATCCACTGAGCTACAGGCGCTTAGCTTCAAAATTATACCCTATCTCTCCTCCATAAGTCTACATCGAAAACAACATAGGTAAAACCACCAATTTATTAATAAAATATTAATTGACACTCACTATTACAGATGCTAGAATTCGTCAACTCCAGTTCTAATACCGTTTGACGCAAATTTATTATCAAACATCGGTCAGACAAATACGGGACAAATCAGTGACCTATGCCACATAGTCCGGAATGCAACCAACGATATCCATCACAGGGGAGGTTGCCATGAGAGACGGTTCGACGTCTACGGCTATGAGAGCGATACACTATCGGATATTCGGCCAGATAGCTCGCTTCCTCTTACGGTCTGATGACTTGGAACGTGAACAACTCATTTCCCGCGATCCTGCTGCAGCAAGTCACGAGTTTCTTCTTTTCCTTTCTCGCAGGCGAGCATCATCATTAGATTCGCTTCTCAAAGACGATGTTGATCGGATAACAATCACAGCACTTATGCAGCAGTTTCATGATATCGAGAAAGAAATCCGCAATCGTCTGGAAGGCAACTTGCCCCAGCCATTGTCTCTCATATGGGCCAGACCGCATTACAGCTCACGGAAAAATAGGGGTCAACCTGAAGAACAGGTGGAAATCTTTAAATACCTGCAAGAGCATGCTGCCGATTTCAAAGCATTTGACAAATTGGCCACCCGCCTTGCTCATTGTCTCATCTATTCTGAGGAATCAGAGCGACATATCGTACTCTCCCAATACTCAGAAGTGATTTTGAGTTACGAGTTTCTTTTGTGGCTGGTCGATTTTCGTGACCGAACCATTGATACTGCCCTGGATAGTGATCTCACATGGCAAGAGATCGCAACCAAAATGCTCCAGTTCTACAACTTCGAATGTCAGATTCATCAGCTTTTGAAGGATCAGCCTCCACTCCCTCTCCATATGGTATATTCTACCCCTTCATCGCTATCGAACAGCATGGAATATGACGCCGCTTTTAGCTAGCTTCCGGTTTTTGTTGGATTTCATTAGTAATTGTTCTTCTTTTTCATCCCCAACAACAAGAGGGCATTGCATTCAAAATATGGAATGCCCTCTTCACTCTGTATCACAAGCCTTTTCCCCACATCAGGAAGCCGTTGACGGTCCCGATACTCTGCAGGTTTTTCGCCGTTTTCTTATTCCGCGTACCCCTCCGCATCAGTCTTTATCAGCCAGAGATCACCACTGCCACTTACTCCGTAGGTCTCCGTAAACCCGGCAATGATGTAGCCACCATCGTTCGTCTGCTGAACTGAGTAAGCGAGGTCGCATTTCGTACCACCGTACGTAGTCGCAAATATCACCTCTCCTGTTTCATCTAATTTCATCAGCCACACCGAACAGACTAAATCACCCCCTGAATATTCCCGAATATGCCCTGCCGAAATAAGATTACCATCACTCGTCTGCTGAATAGAAGTTCCTTCGTCCATACCACTTTCTGCCAGTGATGTTTCCCAAAGAACAGCCCCTTTCGAGTCTGTTCTTAGCAGGCTCGAGCCAGTAATACAATATCCCCCATCATCCAGTTGAATAACCGCACTCCCATGACCATTTCCAAAGGTCTTTTCCCACTGCGTATTCCCCCCCGAATCGGTCTTGATTAGCCACATTTGACTGATGCCTTCTTCGACTGACGATGTCTGCCCGGTTATAATATATCCACCATCTTGAGTTTGTTGAACCGACCTGACATCGTCACTACCATCAAGACCATAAGTCTCCTCCCATAGAACTTTTCCCATTGAATCGAATTTCACCAACCATGCATCCTTCGTACCCATTCCAAACGACTCTGTACTGCCAACAGTAATGTAACCACCATCACTGGTTTGCTGGACCGATAAGCCACAATCCTGCGTACTACCACCCAGCGTGTTATCCCACACCTTACTACCCATTGAATTTGTCTTAATCAACCAGAGATCTTTGTTACCTGAACCGTAAGACTCGGTACATCCGACTATTATATAACCCCCATCACTAGTCTCCTGCACCGCGTTGCC
Organism: Chloroflexota bacterium; assembly: GCA_013203045.1. Lineage (GTDB taxonomy): Bacteria > Chloroflexota > Dehalococcoidia > SZUA-161 > SpSt-899 > JABMQN01. The sequence goes on along the minus strand of JABMQN010000034.1, from coordinate 2,354 downwards.
ATTATCCCTCTCTGCCCCACCAAATGTCATATCCCACTCCATAAATCCTCTGGGGTTGGTCTTAACCAGCCAGACATCACCTTTTCCTGCCCCGTATGACGCCGTCATACCGGTGACAATATAACCACCGTCACTCACCTGCTGAACCGCGGCCCCTGAATCCTCATACCTCCCTCCATACCGCTTTGTCCAGCCACCACCAAACTCAATGGAGTCTTTTACTTTACTGTATATTCCACCAAACTCTTCCCAATCTGTTTCCTCAACAAAGAACACAATACTAAACTGCGTAGTTTGGTTGAAAGCACTCAGTATATAACCAACGTGTTTGCGGCCACTGATTCTACCGTTAATCTCCATCTCCAGGGCCCACCCCCCAGCCACTTCGATCTCCTTATGGCTTATCATGGTATCGAACTTGTCCATTATTGCTTCGACCATATCATCGCCAAACTCAATTGCGTATTCTTCCATTTCCTCTTTTTCCAATAACTCCGGCCACACAGTAACCATCCCAAACAGCATCGCCGAATACGTCGGGTCTTCCCACGCAGCCGAGGCTCCTGCAATCAGGTCATTTTTACTCCATCTCCATCCACCTGGATAATCGAAACGGACACCTTCCAAACTATAGGTCTCGTATTCCATCTCTTCCAAAACAGAAGGAGTTGGTAAATCTACAGGTGTTGGCTGCGTAATGCTTGTAACACCATTATCGGTTGTTTCCATACCTTCAAACTTAATCGATTCTTTGACTTTCTCATATACCGGGAGCATTTTTTCTTTGTACTTTGATTTAGTGAAGAACAATAACATAACCAGATCACCCTCATTGAAAGTACTCAAACAATAACCTGATCCACTCCCGCTGGATAAGAATCCACCTAATATCTCTCCATCCTCAAACTCTATTTCGTATGCCCATTGACCACCAACAGTTGTATCTCTATCGGCTTCTCTTCCATAGCCTTCGCCAAGCAACGATAACTGCGGTACCAATCTAGCAAATTCCCGCTTCTCTTCAACATTCATACCAGTAGTATCTTCAGAATTATCCAAAGCAAATAATACCAAAACAACTGACTCCGATGGATCCACCCATCCCATAGCATTATATTCTTGTGTAGCCGCTTGCTTTATCTCGCTTGTCTTATCTTCCCAATCCGCTGGATATTTAAAATTCATCCCACTCATACTTTTGCTAGCATATATCGCGGGTAATTCTGGACTGGGACTACTACAGCCAATATTCCAGGCTGGTACGATCATCGCTATTATGATTATTAATGCAACCAGTGATTTTTTCAAAGCAAAGCCTCCTTAATCCTAAATCTACGTCCGCTACACTTCAAACTTATCACCAAACATAACAGATGGTTCTCTTCAATATCAAGCCCATTTGCAATTCATTCTTCAACTTTCACTGCAAGTTCCCACAGCAGGTCACCCAATACTTCTGGCTGGCTCAGCATTGGTGAATGACTTGTGGCAATGCGAACCACATGTCTACATCTCAAAGCTAGTCTCTCTTGCACGCCTACTGCAAGAGCACGATCATCCTGGCATACTATATATGTCGAATCGCAATAACGCCATGCAGCCCGAGTCAACGGTGTCATCGAGATACTCGGATTTTGTGGACACATTTTCGAAACCGCCCACTTACGGGTTTCCATATCGCAATCATGATAGAATATCCTTCCCGCAGCCTCGGGATCAACTATCACGCTACCATTTTCAATCCGCTCCGAAGCTTTTCCAATTTCGCCTACCAACAGTTCCGGTGCATTATCGAGCGCGGTCTCACCTACATCAGGTACCAAAGCAGCAAGATACACTAAATGCCGCACTCCGCTTTCTCTATCAACACTTTCAGTTATGGTCGCGCCTCCCAGGCTGTGCCCACAAACAACAGCAGGTCTATTTTCGCCTTCGATCACTTCTCTGAGTTTTGTGGCACAATCCTCTAATCCGCCGTTCAGCCTCTCGCCACTACCACATCCGGGCAGATCGATTGCCATTGCCTCAATATTGCGTGCACGCAGATAATCAATCACCTTCTGCCAGCACCATGCGCCATGAAAGGCACCGTGCACCAGTATTACTCTAGCTCCCGTTCCCATCATGACCCCCGATCACTCTTCTTCTGAATTGCTCACATATTACACAACACATACAGGAATAGTCAATTACTTGCTGTGTCATGCGCGCTACGTGTCAAATCATTTAAACAGGTAACCCAACAAGCTCTGGTTGAATCATTAAAGATGTAACCGTACGAGGTACCTGCCTTTTATTAGGGTCAGGTTTAGCTCCATTGTTCTTGGATTGATAGGCTATCAGAAGATTATTCA
>JABMQN010000033.1 GCA_013203045.1 Chloroflexota bacterium | reverse complement strand
TGGTAGATCCATAACTCTACTGACAAAATCGCTGAACACTAAACCCTGACATTTTCCATGGACAACGACAGTATGCAAAATACAGTGCTCCTAAAAGACTTGGTAATGGATCATGGGGATATCGGAAGAACGCTCTGCATCAGCCGCATCTAGCATAGTGCGCAACCGTGTAGAATCGCTTGAATAAGGCTTGGAAAAGGTGAGAAGGACATCACATGGAAGTGGCCGCGTTTATAGGAAAGCTCTCACACGGCTTTCCAACTCTTCATATCGGAATAGCTTGTTGAATTCAAGTAATCCTGACATAGCACGGGAATGAGCTCGGAGACCTGTTTCCTCAAGAATGGACATGGGGTTAAGTCCTCCGATTATGATCGCCCCAACGCGTCCCTCGCTGACAGGTATGTCAAGAAGAGGACGTCCGGCCCGGCCAATGGTCATGAATCCGCCTAGGCCAATCACTTTGAGTTTACGAGAGATGTCTTCTACAAGGTCACGACTATCCGCGGGAAACTCGCGAAAACTGACACCAATCCGCCCTCTTCCATTTCGAATTGCCCCTATATAGTCAGTCATTCCGCTACGAATAAAAACTTCGAGAGGATCTATACTGGTCCCATCGTAAGTGATAATTTCTGCAAATCGGGTCGGCGTTTTGTCATAAATATCCAGAAGGCCGCCAAACCTGGAGTTCGTTGGAATGCCGTATTTTAGCAACACCCCATTCAGGGTGATGGAACATACTGTGCAAACACCGACCATTCCTTCAGGTACAGTGGTATTAAAAGAACGTTCTCCTGGTTCCAAAAGGGCCAACAGATGTCCCATGGCATACCCGTTTTCATATACTTCACTTATCATATCAACTCGTTTGGCAAGTTCCTTCGGTTCCACGAACGTGATGTTTACTACAACAGTGCCGGATTTGTTCGTAAGATCGAAACTCATACCATAAGTCATGCGATCAATCTTGGCAGACAGGAACCCAATTCGCTCGAAAGTCTGTGATGATTCGAGTTCACCCAATCCCAGCTCGGTTATTGCCCGCTTACGCTTGCCGACATCCTCCGTAAGGCCTTCACGATCCATTTTCTGGAGATACAGCCGTACGGTCCTCCCACTGATCTCATGTCCAAGTGCCAGAAGTTCTTCGGTTATTTTTGAACTGCTGAGGGGTTTGGCATTGTAGCGGAGAACTTCCAAGATTGCCAATCGCCTTTTCTCGATTTTTTGTGGCATGATAGCTGAATTCTATAGTTCAGATAGAGGATTGTCAATTACCGGATTTACTAAGGTATTGGTATATTGTACATTTTTGATAAATATACGTCCCTGTCTAATAGTGGCAATATTGCCAGTTATAATAAATCATTTGCCAATATTGACGCTAAAGTAATTAAGCGACGTCGCACCCCAAGTATTGGATAAATGCACGTAATCCATTGACATGTAATGTGCAAATTTGATAGTATCGTTACAGACAGTAAGGGCAAACGGTTGCCGTTTTGATGGCAAACTATTGCCTAATTATTTAAGGGGGGGGAAGGCCCTAAAATGTTGGTTGGGATGGAATCACAGGAAGTCGAACGCAAAGTCCTCCTTATTTTGAGAATTGTCAGCGAATCTCCGGATCCGGTAGGAGCTCGTATCATTGCCCGTCGTATGCAGGATTATGGTATTGATCTTACTGAGCGGGCAGTCCGCTACCATCTCAAGCTGATGGACGAGCGAGGATTGACACATTTGGTAGGTCGGGATGGCAGATTGATCACAGAACACGGGATTGATGAACTCAAAAGCGCTCTTGTTCAGGACAAAGTCGGGCTGGTGCTTTCCAAGATAGAGATGCAAGCATTCCAGACCAGTTTCGATTGGAAAACCTGTACCGGTCAGATCCCGATGAATGTTTCCCTTTTTTCCCAAAAGGAATTTGATAGGGCGGTATCTGTGATGGTGCCGGTGTTCAAAACCAAACTTTGTGCTGGTGACCGTGTGGCAGTGGCTCGGGAGGGTGAAAAAATTGGTGATCTAATTGTCCCCGAAGGTAAGGTTGCACTGGGTACAGTGTGTAGCGTACTGGTCAACGGAGTATTACTGAAAGCCGGAATCCCCATGGATTCCCGTTTCGGTGGAATCCTTCAGCTAAGGAACAGGCAGCCAAGGCGCTTTGTTGAACTTATTCACTATGCAGGATCGTCGCTCGATCCCTCAGAAGTGTTTATCAGGGGTAAGATGACCTCAGTAAGAAAGGCTGCACGAAATGGCAACGGTAAAATACTATCCAATTTTCGTGAGGTACCCGCTATTTGTCGCCCCATAGTTGAGGAAACTATGGAGGGATTGCTAAAGGCTGGCCTGAGGGGTGTCTTATTGATGGGTAATACCAGCGAGCCGGTCTGTGAAATACCTGTGGAGATCAACAAGATCGGGATGATTTTGATAGGCGGTATGAACCCCGTTGCCGCTGCTGAAGAGGTTGGCATTGAGGCGGAAAACCGGGCCATGAGTACCATTGTGGATTATCAGAATCTCATCAAATTCGAGGAGTTGCAGAAGTGATGAGCGATCTTAAAAAAGTGACTATCATTGTGGATAACTACAATGGCAGTCACGACTGCCTTATAACGATACTTCACGATACGTAGGCATAGTGCAGCTATTTATCATAAAACTAATAAAGAGGTGTAAGAAGAGATGTCAGTAGTCAACCCATTTGAAGTTGCACAAGAGCAAATAGATGCATGTGCAGACATCTTAATATTGGAGCCAAACGTACGCGAGATACTTCGTAATCCCATGCGTGAACTCCACGTGTCCATACCGGTACGCATGGACAATGGCGTCGCAAAACTGTTCCATGGATTCAGAGTACAATACAACGATGCCAGAGGCCCAAGCAAGGGAGGCATTCGATTCCATCCCGAAGAGACTATAGATACTGTCCGAGCCCTTAGCGCATGGATGACCTGGAAGTGCGCCCTGCTTGATCTGCCTCTCGGCGGAGGTAAAGGCGGCATTATATGTAATCCTAAGGAACTATCAAAGGGTGAACTGGAACGGGTGAGCAGGGCTTACATACAAGCTGTTTGGCAGTTCATCGGTCCAGATATTGACGTCCCTGCACCTGATGTCTATACCACTCCGGAGATCATGTCCTGGATGATGGACGAGTATTCGAAGATTGTTGGCAAGAGCCAGTTTGGTGTCATTACCGGCAAACCTATATGCATCGGTGGCTCAGCCGGACGAGGGGACGCAACAGCACGTGGTGGAATGTATACTGTCAGGGAAGCAGCTAACGAATTAGGTATAGATATGAGCAATGTCACAGTTGCTATACAAGGCTACGGAAATGCCGGATACCATGCAGCCCGCCTATGCAAAGAGCTTTTTGGCAGTCGGGTAGTGGCTGTTAGCGATAGCAAAGGCGGCATATTCAATAGCGAAGGTCTTGATTCAGAGATTATATATGATCACAAGGTTAAAACTGGATCAGTAACTAACTTGCCTAACGCTCAGGTCATTTCCAACGAGGATCTTCTGGAGCTTGATGTGGATGTACTTATCCCCGGCGCATTGGAAAACGTAATCACTGAAAGGAACGCAAAGAATATCAAGGCTAAAATCCTTGCTGAGCTCGCCAATGGTCCGACAACACCGAAAGCCGATGAAACTCTATATGAAAACGGCGTTCACGTGATACCTGACTTTCTGTGCAATGCTGGTGGTGTAACGGTCTCTTACTTTGAGATGGTACAGAACTCTTACATGTACAACTGGGATGAAGAAGAAGTCCACAAGCGTCTCGACGAAAAAATGAAAACCGCCTATCACTCAGTACTGAGCACATCTAAGAAATATGGTATCAACATGCGAAAGGCTGCTTATGTAGTAGCTGTTGAGCGCGTGGTTGAAGCAATGAAGTGCCGCGGTTGGGTTTAGTCTACTGCATGATACGTAGTAACTCCACTTAATAAGAAACCACAAGCACCGCCTACTGAGTGCTTTCAACAGGTGGTACTTCTATATTCACATAACAGTTTTGTCAAGGGGGGATAAGATGGAGCCAGTATGTCCAAAATGCGGTAATTCTCATTTTGCGTTTACGAGGGATTCAGTAAATCACGCAACAACAACCGGGGACACTCACATGGTAACGTGGGTTTTTTGTAGTGAGTGTGGTTGCGTTGTTGGATGCTATCCGTGATGATAAATCTTTAAACTTCATCCTTTGACAAGGTTACTTATTTTATCTGGAACTCAGGCTCAATAAGTGCCAGTTTATTCTATTTGGCTTATTTAACATCCTGTTCAATTGTTAATGCATCATTTAGATGGATTGGTGAAAGTAATATTCCGTCCGAATGCTTCACTATTGACAAATCCATATCCAATTGCACCCTTCACCACCCCAGCATGATGTGGTCGTAAAGATTGGAAATGCAGAATACCACTTCGATTATTCAGGGACAGTAATCGGCGCACAGGGGTGTAGCCCTACGGGTTAGTGTAGGAGTTTTTTTTATAAGCATATACGTACACAGATGTATTATCACCCCCGCCAGTGCCGCATACCATCCTTTTTCCTGCAGTGCCGACTAGCTTCGCCAAGTACCAGATCGTGAAGCCTAACATAACAGAAACCCCCAATATTATGATCAGGTGCGATTCTTATCTGTATTATCACAAGTCCATAACAGAAATCCTTGCTATATTGCATGCAGTGTAGTATCATTTCCCAAAGCTAAATTGAAGACAATCCTTGCACATAGAGGTGATATTGAGGGAGTACAATACGCGACCATACATCAATTGTTGGATTGCCCGATCATGGCAATGCAATAGGTACCACCATCGCGTTGTGTAAGAATAATGGAACAAGATACTCATGAGCCTCTCTACAGTAAATATCCACTCGCGCTTGGCAGAGCCTTCTGGTTCATTCTTAGGGCAGATCATGAGCTCTACACGAAGTCGCATACGGGTGTGGTCCACTCTAACGGTTTTCCGGAAATATCACCTTTCGGAAAAGATGTGGGCAGAGATGAGATTCACTAGTGGGTATTCAAGCAAGAAGACAGTATTGATGAATTAGAAGAGCGAACGCGCGCAGTCCTTGATCATGCTCAGTTGCTCAAAGAACATGCCAGACAGCTAAACGGTGATGTGCCAAACAGCTATGAAGATCTCATCTCTATGTTGTCTTCTTTCGCTGAACATCATGCCGAGTGCATTGACGGCATTCACGAGTATGTTCAATGGCTAAGCCAAAGGGACATCATTGCTCCGTGTATCCTATTCACCCACAGAGTCTGGGGTGACACGCGCCGTTCGGACCGCGCGCTAGAACCCATTGCTTCAACGATTGAGGGTGAAGACCCAAATGTGTTGCATGCCCTGACAGACATAGTCTTCGGCCTCCGGCAACGTCACTGGTACACCTTGGATACAGCGTATTCAGAGATATCGTACGAGATGTTCGACAGCGATCCCGAGCGTTACTCATCGTTGTCAGTGTCAGAGACGAGGGCAGCTAAGCGCGCTTCTTATATGGCAATTGACGAGTTCAGAACATTCATCGAGATGATTCGCGATTCGCTGCGCAATATCCTTATCGAGATTGAGAAGTATAGAGAACAGCAACTACTAATGTATAGTGAGTCTTTCTGGACAGCTTTCATCACAAGGGCTATTGATGATGTTAAATCCGAACCGCAACATTGGGACTTCAAGAGGACCCTGAACATGTGGCATGTCAGCGGAAGAACCGCTCCCGATATTAAGACACAAAGTGAACTGGATTTCGCTGAGGGAGTGGCATCGTTTGCTAACGCAGGTGGTGGTGTACTGATTATTGGAGTGACAGATACGCCGCCTCGACGGATCATCGGTATCGAGGGTAGCACGACTGACATCGAAAGGAAACTCAAATACACTATGGACGTACTTGTCGACCATCTGCAATATGATCGCAACATCGTTGTGATGCAGCAAGTTGGTGTGTCAGATTCCAATGGACAGAAACAGACATGCTTAATCATTGCCGTTGAAGAAACTGAGTCTCCAGTCTCAGTCAAAGACAAGCAAGGTAGACATTCCTACCCAGTCCGGCATGGGCCGGGATTAATCAGAGTCGATCGAGATCAACTATTTCGTGCGAAAGCCCATAAAAATAGTGATAATTGTGACTTCATGCGTATCCTTGCCCAATACACATACGACAAATAGGGTATCCCAACAAAACATTGGAGTGCCACCATGTATGATTATCATATGCATGGCGAGATCATTAACTCAGTCGTCAGATAGTAACCATGTCGTTAAAGGTCTTTCCCAACACCAAACGTACTGATGCTAATCCGATGTACAATTCGGAACCGCATTTTGTATATCTCAATCGCTCACCTCGCTCAGAAGAGGCAATAGTTCGCAATCTTATAGAAGACTGGATCTCTTACTACCCCGAAACAGAGAAATCTGACATCATTCCCCGGCTGCGCTCTGACGACGACACACAATTTCTATCCGCGTTCTTTGAGCTATACGTATTCACCTTGTTACGGCATCTTGGATATGAGATACAAACACACCCAGATTTGGAAATGGCAGACGGTAAGAAGCCTGATTTCTTGGTCAGCAAAGCATGCGGTCAAGAGTCTGTGGTTGAAGTAGTATGGGTGACAGACAAATCAGAAGGAGCCATGGCTGCGGATAAACGGGCCAACATTGTATATGACGCGCTCAATAAACTTGAATGCCTGGACTTCTTCCTATCTGTTCATATACAAGGCGCTCCCACAACACCTCCACCCGGCAAAAAACTTATGGCTCAGTTGAAGCAATGGCTTCCCACACTTGATTACGAAAAAGTGTTAAAGCAATTCGAGACTGGAGGTTTTGACGATGTCCCAAAACTCAACTTCTCTCACGAGGGTTGGGACATCACATTCTCCCCAGTTCCAAAACAAGAAGAGTATCGTGGCACAGCTACAGTTCGCCCATTGGGTATCTACTTTCAAGAAGCAAGACGTGTTGACACGAAAACGCCGATACGTGATGCCGTGATAAAAAAAGGCGGGCGTTACGGGAAACTCGACAAGCCATATGTTATTGCACTAAACGCGGAGATGTTTCATTTCACTGACGATAGTGTATTACAGTCACTCTTTGGTACTGAGAGTTGGGTAATCCCTGACCATCGGAATCCTATATTGAAGCCATATATGAAACGTAATCCCGACGGCGCTTGGACTACTCCTTCAGGACCAAGATATACTCGCGTTAGTGCCGTACTTATCGGGAGATCGATAAATCCTTGGAGTGTCGCCTTACGTGATCTTCGCCTCTTCCACAACCCTTATGCGAAGCTGCCCTATTCAGGTGCATTGTGCGCGCTACCACAGGCCGGTCCAAAAGAAGATCGAATCGTATTTCATTCTGGACTCCACGCAAGGGATATTTTGTGTTTGCCAGAAGGATGGCCTGGGAATTAAGTTGTTGTCCAAAAATTCGCACCGGACTTCACGTCACACGTTCTTTCTTAGGCACAATCGCTTGAAGAACTTCTTCAAATCGCATAGCAGCCGCTTCTTGAAGCCCTGGCACTACATGGCTATATATATGTATCACATCAGGAATTGTTTTGAGTGTTGCAAACCGTGCAGAGGGGACTTGAAGGTCATTTAAAACCGTTGGTTTGTGTTCACGTTCATATCGTAGCTAATAAATTGCTACTAAATTGCTACTAAACCGAATCAAAGGCATTGTCACATAATGGTATTTAGAACGTAAAATGGATTTTGGCTTGTTTATATAAAATTACTGTATTGATCGTAAAATGATGCTTTGGAAGGAGTGCGAGCAAATCCCCCATGCGCTACCAATGAGTTCTAGAATCAGGTCCGTTCGGAGCGGGACTATTTTGGGTGACCTGTTGAAGCTGGATAAGGGAAACTCTTTTTGAACAGGCTATCTTGGGCTGAAGCTATATTCAATCTTCACACCATTACCCAATTTACAAGTTTCCCCAACATTGCTTTTGTTACTGCAAAATCAAATTTCATATTACCAATTTCCGCTCGATTCGGTATCCAGGGATCTATGCTAATCATAAGGTGGTTTTCTTGTGCCACGTTGTAGAGATCCATTTCCCGGTAATACCATTGGTACGGATTCCAATGGTGTTCCTCAATTTCTGCACTCTCAATATTGTCTGGAGAGTCCTCGCTATTTGTATACGCATCCGTGACGACTGCCTGACCTTCATAAAGATCCGCGAATACCTGCAGAAATTCATATTGGTGCTCGATAAACCAGAAATGAAGATTCAAGTACTGTAACTCAAGAGATTCGCCCGGGGGCTCCGGTGATGTGAAAATCTGGATGAGCAGGTCGGTAAGTATTGCCCACCGTTTGTTCCAGTCCGATATCAGAGCTCGTTTTTCAGGGAGATACACCTTCTGCTCTACCACATCGAGTCCATCATCCCAAGCAAGCGTTTTTGCCCAACAATTGGGGCATTGGTAGTATGAAACAGATCTATGTAGGGACAGGTCAGGTGGGGAGCGGTAATCTTCATAAGACTGGAAGCAGTTGGTACATTGAGTTTGGTTCATGGGATTCTCCATTATGTTTGCGACGGTAATAGGGTTGGCATAGAGTATGAATCCTCAGGGTACGGGTGTTGTCGCGGGTAACTGTATAATGTATAGTTATGGTGTCGGTCGCCTCA
>JABMQN010000032.1 GCA_013203045.1 Chloroflexota bacterium | reverse complement strand
CCCGAACTATATAAAAAGGGTGCGGTTTATTAGCGCATTTTGAAGCTGGTGAGCCGGGAGGGTTTCGAACCCTCGACACCCGGATTAAAAGTCCGGTGCTCAAAACCAGTCACTTGTTGTATCTCGACCAGTTCAGTTACTATTTTCTAGTAATTGCTCTAAATTCAAATCTTCTTTGTCAATATCATTGTTTATCTGGAACAATAACGTATTGGCCAACAATCCCGTAGACACCCGAGTGAACTCCCATGAGTTCCCAACGTGACACTGTGAACCGGTGACCAACCAAATATAAAATTTGATGTCATCGCTCGTTTTTCTTTCTTCAGTAATATGAATGTCAATCCTCGTACCCTTCGATCAACCGTTTTCTTATCCGGTGTCTTCGAGACCCCGTCGTTTTTCGCCGAGCCTGGTCTTTTTTCATGTCTTCACCGGTATACATTTCGTCAATGATCTCATAGGCTCCGCGTTTATCAAGCGGAGCTTCTTCCACTTTCAATTCTGCTGCCTTTTCCACCAGCGTCGAAGACCGCAAACGCTCCCGCACTTTGTATCCCAATCGCTTACGCAGTTCTTTCTCCAACTTTGCGACTTTTCTATGCAATTGGGCAGTGGCTTCTGGAGGGTAATCAATAGGCACTTCCACACGTATTGAGAACGCATTGCGGCTTGGCGGTCTGTCGGCTGACCTAAGTGGGTTCGAAGGTTCCGGGCCCAGGTTCAACAGCGTACTTTCAAGCGATCCATCACGTTGTACTGCATAGAGTCCCAGCCTCTGTGCGTGCCACGCGAGTTGTTGTAGAAAAACTGAATTGGTGCTCCGAGTGACCACACGCATCGTTGGCCAGTCGGCTTCCCATACCATCGTATTGCCCCCGGGATCGAATCCTTCGAGGAGACACGCTAGTTGCACGGTCCACTGAGCCAGTCCAAAGCGTTCACCAACTAAACGGCATTCTTCATACCAGTCTCGATATGAAGCGATGGCCATGCCTTCTCTGGATATCTGTCCCCACTCCTCAGAACTGATGAGCTGCGTTCGCCCCAGTATCGCCAACCCCTCTAACCGAAGCCTTTCAATATCCTCAGACAACATGAACGCTTTGTAGCGCTCCATCACCTCTTTTCTCCAGCGTTCTTCGGGTGACAGCTTCGTCAACTGTTGTCTCCCCCTTAAGCCAGGCTTATCAGGAACCGACAGGTCTCCTCAGTCTGATACCATCAAGGTTGAGGGTAGCACACGGAGTCTATCAGTGCAATCTGCCAGTGTTTACCCTGGTCGAATAGTGAGATGGTCGATAACGACCTGGGAGCCTATCGGCAATTAAGGGATTATAGCTGTAACTAAATGAAACACTCTAGCAAGAATCACTGTAGGAATCCAATGAAGCAACCCTCTGATCTTCGGAGTCATTGATGCGAGACACGGACATTGATCGGGCACTCACTGTCTGGCAGCCAAAAACCCATCAACAACTTAATGGTGAGGATGCAAGACAAATTGTCGAGAATATAACCGGTTTCTTTGATATTTTATTGGAGTGGGAAAGTGCGGAGCTGAATAGCACAGCATCCGTTTCTGAATATGAATCCTCAGACACAGTTCGATATGTATCAAAGAAGGGGGATTGACAGCTTTGTACTGATGATTGATATACTGGATTAAAAACAAGCGAAACTAATACAACAATGAAACAACAAGTCGTTCTCTATGCCAGGGTCTCATCCAAAGAACAAGAGAGGGAAGGCTATTCCATCCCGTCCCAGTTGAAATTGTTGACAGAATACACAAGCAGTAATGGATTTACTGCAACTTGTGAGTTCGTAGATGTTGAAACTGCGAAGCAGGCTGGGCGTTCCAACTTCGATGAAATGGTTGACTTTCTCAAACAGAATCCCAACTGTCGTGTGGTGCTTGTGGAGAAGACGGATCGACTGTACAGGAATATTAAGGATTGGGTTATTCTCGACGAACTTGATCTGGAGATACATTTTGTCAAAGAGAATGTCATCATTTCCAAAGATTCGAGGTCTTCTGAGAAATTTATTCATGGCATCAAAGTCTTGATGGCCAAAAACTATGTTGACAATCTATCCGAAGAGACCCGCAAAGGCATGTTAGAAAAAGCAGAGCAAGGTTTCTGGCCATCACGAGCACCCTTGGGATATCAAAATGTTGAAGGATCAGATGGAAAACGTACTATTGTGCCTGACCCTGAAAATTCTTCGATTATTGCTCGTATGTTTGAACGCTACGCCACAGGTAACTACTCGATTAAGAAAGTAGCTATTTTGGCTCAGAAAGAGGGATTCATTTTCCGTAACAGCAGAAATCCGGTAAACGTAGCTACTACTCATAAAATCCTCCACAACCGTATATACACCGGTTATTTCGATTGGAATGGAAAGACATATCGCGGCAACTATACTCCAATTATCACTCACGAACTATGGGAATATGTACAGGATGTGATTAACGGACGCCACATAAAAAAGCCCAAGAAAACCAAAAAGAATTTCGCTTTTTCCGGGCTTATTACCTGCGGGCATTGTGGGTGCTCTCTCGTTGCTGAAATCAAGAAAGGGCGCTATATCTATTATCATTGTACTGGTCACAAAGGCAAGTGTCATGAACCCTACACCAGAGAAGAAGTTCTTGAAGAGCAGTTTTCCCAAGTATTAGAAGCACTCACCTTTAATGAAGAAGTTGTTAGCTGGGTTACTGTAGCATTAAAAGAAAGCCATGCAGACGAAAAGGAATTCCACAACAGAGAAATAGCCCGCCTTCAAGGGGAGAATAGAAAGTTTCAGAATCGAATCGATGCCATGTACACGGATAAGCTGGATGGCAGAATAGACAACGACTACTTTGACCGGAAGGCTGCCGAGTGGCAGATTGAGCAGGCTGGTTTACTCAGGAGTATTGAGCAACATCAAAAGGCAAACAAGAGCTATTTTGATGAGGGCATCCGGATTCTCGAACTCGCCAGAAAAGCTTCTGAGCTATTTAAAAAGCAGTCTCCACAAGAAAAGCGCCGCCTGCTCAATTTTGTACTTTCGAACTCCTCTTGGAAGGACGGTAAAATATCAGTAACTTATCGTCAACCCTTCGATATCATAGCTAAAGCAACGGCTATCGAGAAAGAAAAAGAGACCGACGAAGCGGTCTCTGGGGGTCATTTTGAAAATTGGCTTCCCATTTCACACCAATACAGGCATGAGAAAGCTGCCCAACAATTAATATACGGATGAGTGTTAATTCATTCTCCTGTGCTACGCACTAACTCTTAGAGATTGGGCAAACCCGTATAT
>JABMQN010000031.1 GCA_013203045.1 Chloroflexota bacterium | reverse complement strand
GCTCTGTGGCCAGTCCTCCTCCCGCTTCGTATCTCTTTTCCAGAAGCAGGACCTTCTGGCCTGCCTTGGCCAGGTAAGCGGCAATCTCCAGTCCGTTCGGTCCGCTGCCGATGATCACTATATCATACTCATAAGTTGCCATTTCTTTCTCCTTTGATTTGTTATTGGTTTTGGAATGCGGAAACAGTGCTTGTGATTTCTAATTTCCAATTTTTACTTTACATTTTAAAATCTTGCTTTGAGTCAACCCGGTTCGGACCGGACCGGGGACACCCCCGGAACCCCTGGCAGGAAAGAATTCCTGCACCTTTTTCAAGTATTATGTTTCAGCGAGTCTTGTGCTCGCTTTATCACGTTCCTGACCGAAGTAACCAGAGATTCATTCTCCTCATCGCCTAGTTGTATCCACGGTCCATCCAATCCCATATCTCCTGCAATAACCTTGTAGCAGTTGTATCCCTCACCACATCCGCCGTTTGGTCCCGGATGCCAGGCAGAACCAGTGGCATAGAAATTCGTCACCGGAGTACGATAGTTGGCCAGTTCAGGAATGGGTCGATTTTCATTCTGCTGAAAGACCGATCGATCAATGGTCTGGCAATTACCATGAGGGGCCAGGTTTTTCATCCGTAGATTGTCATAGGGACTGTTGCTATCGATTCCGATCAAGTTATCGTAGGTCATATTGGGAGCGTATTTCTGCCAGACGGTTATCATATCCTCTACATACTTCTGTTTTATTTCGAACCATTCCTCTTCCGTATGAGCACTGGCAGGCGGTGCCTGCATCTCATTTTGGGCTATATGCATACCTAACGGTGCAAATGCCGTATCGACAAGACTATGGCAACAAACTATAGGGCTAAAATCTTCAAGAGGCGGGAATTTGCCCAAGTTTGCCCAGCGGCACTCATTAGCAATGTGCTCAGAATCGGGACTGCTGCCCAGTCCCAGCCAGAACGTCTCGCGAATATCAGGGTTGAAAGCTTCGGCTTTGTAAATCGGTTGCTCCTTCAGCGCGAAGCTGCACCACATGAGACATCCAATGTGTGTGCTCGAAATCAACTCGACACGGCGGGCTACCTTTTCGGCAAAGTGTTCCCGCCCAATCATATCGAAAACCACCTGATACGGACTGAGCCCCGCAGATACCACCAGCTTTCGCGCCCCGATTTCCGAACCATCTTCGAGCCGAATGCCCGTAGCATTACCGTTTTCAATGATCACATTCTTGACTTCAGCATGGGTGAAGAATTTGCATCCCATTTGCACCAGGATTTGGTGAGCCGCATGAGCTATCTGATGCGTGCCACCTTTGGCAAACCCCAGAGTCGGAAGCTGGGATCCAAGGGCCAATGTCTCAACGCCCATACCGGGATCGTTGACGTCCGTCGCCGCTGAAACCACGAATCTGGCATGGCAATATTGCATCTCCTGACTGTCCCACATCTCGTATATCTGCCGGAGTGGCGACGATTTCATAGTCAGCGATTCTGGCACCATGTTCGCTTCAAGCAACTTGCCGAAGACACCCATCTGTCGTTCGCCCACCTCCGGTGCCAGCAACTGTTCCGGCGGAAGATAAAACTGATCGATCATGGCCCGGTAAACTTCATCGCTATGGAATACTCCGAACAGCTTGAGATAATTCTCAGCATCACTCTCTGAGAAACGTGCAATTTCCTTAGCAGTACGTTCCTGGGTCGGGTCATGTTTCAAGCTATAGATAGCCAGACAGGTGTCGTTGTCGGCAAAACAAGCCCCATCGGAACATAAATACTGTTCCCATTGGGCACCATAATCCCAGAATTGCGGGAAATCTCGATAGATGGGTGCATAGTACACCGGCAATATGATATTCGCATGAGTATTTCCGCGGAAACCGGGTGCAGAGATTTCCTCAGTAGCCAGGCCACCACCTATTTCATGTCTCCTCTCAAATATCCCGACACTCATCCCGCCGTATTTGATGAGATACATAGCGAGGAATAAAGACTTGGTTCCTCCTCCAATGATTACTGCATCAAATGTTTCATCAGGCATAGTATTCTCCCTATAATGATGAACAGTTATCTGCGCCCCAGTAGGCCTTCATTGTTTGGATTTTCCCCTCGTCGTTGAATTCGAAAACATCAATTGCCTCGAGTTTCATCACTGAATCACCTACCCCAAAAGTTACAGAAAGCGGAAATGCAACTGCATTTCCAGCACATCTGGGACTACCAGTGAGTTCAGCTTTGATATCTGCCGAAAAACCAACCAGGAAAAACTCTCGAATAGCATCAATACCGATGTGAGGCTCATGCCCTACCGGATCTTCCTGGATTGCATCAGCAGCAAAAAGACCACACAGAGCATCGATATCATGACTGCTTATCAAATCGACATATCGTTGTGCACATTCAGCTAATTGTTTAGCATCCAAAATATCCCCTGTCATAATTACCCCCTCATGTTTTTGAGGCTGTTTAATTTTGATTCTCGCCTCGGTTTTAACTGGTTTTAGAACCCTTTCGCCCCCAAAAATTCCGTAGCGCGACCCTTCAGGGTCGCCTTGGGCGAAGGCGAGGCTGAAGCCTCGCGCTACATTTTAAACAGCCTCTTTTTGGTTTATCAGTATAGGGCACAATCGTTCGCAATGAATTTTCAGATTGTATTGAGACCCGATTTCTTCATTCGCCATCCACCAATTCCGCTAGAAGTCAGTATCTCTTCTGCTTCATCGATGATTTTGTCAATCAATTCTTTAGCCGTTAAAACTTCATCAATAAATCCGATTGCCAAAGATATCGCACCTGTTCCGGCTTCCTTGGGAATTCCAGTGTCTTCAGCTCTCCCCACAGCTATTAATACATCATTTGTATCCTCGGATTGAGTGGCTTCTTTGAGGGTATCCATCTTTGGTGTCATCAGGATTGGATCACGCCATTTCGGATCATATGGATCGGCCTCGATCAAAACCTGCTTGCGGCGATCTGCTAAAGGACACTCCTTCACAGCACAAAAAACAGATCCCATAGTTATAGCTTCCGCACCCAGTGTTAAGGCACCGAGAAACGTTCGCGCATCTCCGATTCCGCCGGCGGCAATAATCGGGATTTTAAGCTTTCTGGCTGCCAGGGGTATTGTTACAAACGTAGTAAGCATCGTTGGAGTCTTGAGACCGGCACCCTCGATGCCCATCATTACCACTGCATCAGCACCATCCTGTTCCGCTTTTAAGGCATGTTTTACGGTATATGCTTTGTGAATCCAGATCAGCCCCGCAGCTTTGATCCTTTCTCCAAAATCAATAGCACGGGAGCCCGATGTTTCAATAATGGGCACCTTTTCTTCAATGGCAACATCCAGCATAAGTAGCAGTGTTTTATCCATAGTCGGGCTGAAATTGATGGCAAAAGGTTTGTTTGTCAATGATCTGGCTTTACAGATGGCTTCGCGGAGTCTCTCCGGCGTCCGAAGCGTGAATGCATTGATCATCCCCAATCCGCCAGCTTCGGATACGGCAACTGCAAGTTCCACTGATCCAAGCCCTACCATTGATCCTTCAACAATCGGATATTGGATTCCCAACATTTCGGTGATTCGCGTATTCCAGTTCATCGGTCGTCCTATTTAAGAAAATTACAATTGCTGGGGAGCACTCATTTGAAAATACAGATGGCCATTCCAGGTGGAAATTAGAGGACGCTTCGGCAGGCCCAAACTCCGCAGTTCATCAGCGATGGGATGATTCCCCAACTGTAATTCTCCTCCACGAAACTGAATTCCCGTATCCCGGTATGTCTGGGTCAAATAGCTTACGTGAGGACTACCCTCAAATATGGAATAAACCGGGGGAGACATTGTTGCCGGTTGTCGTGTGCCCTGGGCTGCTACAGAATAACTGAGGACTTCCTTATCTCCGTCACGCCAGGTAAAGGTCGCTTGACCATCGGCATTCTCGTAATCAATTTCCTCGATAGTCTTGGGTAAACCCCACATGTATTTACCTGCATCCAAAGCCAGTTGTGTGGTAACCGGTAACCGCCAGGTATAGCTGGCAATGTTACCGCGCTGGATATCTAACAAGGTCGAAATATATGGTAATCTCTTCCCTTGCCCCATTTTTTTCACAAAGAACGATAACGCAATTTCTTCATAGACACCGCAGTCACTATCATCATAGTGAACACAGCTCAGTGAAAAGATGGTTCTTCCCGGCGCGATCCTGGCCACCTCAAAACCGCTATCGGCGATCAGTGCATTTGCCGCAGACGCTGGGACCACAAACAAACCCATTGCCGCAGAGCCATCCCGAAAGTAAGATGGGTAACCAAGGTTTCCCCCTTCAAACTCGAAGCGTCGTGTACTATGATCTTGCTGTACGGTCATAACTTACACTCCTAATTATTCTTTGTTGGTGTGGTGAATTAATCTCCACAGTAATCGGGGCGCTAATCGACGCAACCAACTTAGGATCTTAGCTTCCGTATTTGGTAACAGGATTTCGGTTTTCTTTTTCAGTCCTCTCTCTACTGAATCAATTATGGAATCGGGATCTGCAAGTCGATTCTTCTTGATTGAATCGCGTATGTTCTTGGGATTAGAGGTTTCCACCGCTTGCTGCAGCAAGGGGGTATTGACCAGTGTCGGGCACACCAGCATGATATGCACACCACTACCACGGTTCTCTTCGATCAGTATTTCAGTATAGGCATTCACGGCCGCCTTCGATGCACAGTACGCGCCACATTCGGGAACTAACACCGATCCACCCAATGATCCAAAGATAACGATTTCACCCGATTGCCGCTGCTTCATGTCTGCCAGTATAATTTTGCTGATGTTCACCATACCACCGTAATTGATAGTCATCAGCTTCTGAATTTGAGCAATATCTTGATCGTCCAGTTTGGCCGTGGGCATAATCGCCGCACAATGGACCAGTCGATCTACTGTTCCCAATTCCTCGGTGACCTTGCCAACCACCTGAGAAACTTCATCCAGATTTGAAACATCGCAATGGTAAGAATAGAGATTATCGGACTGCGAAGCTACCCTTTGTAGCTCTTGATCATTCGTATCCAGAATAGCCACTCTGGTACCGTGGCCAGCCATACGTTGTGCAAATATTTTCCCCATCCCACTTGCCCCGCCTGTGACCAATGCAACTTTAGGAACCACTTTTCAAACCTCAATACTTTAAAATTATATCTGATACATTCGCCATGATTAATCGCGCACAGTACGAGCCTCAGCGCGTTTCTTTAAGGCAATACCGTTGGCTGTAAAGCCAGCGATAATTTTGGCACCAAATTTACGCCGAACAATGGGTGAAATAAGTCCGGCCGTTCGCTCATAGGTGTGATATCTGGTTTTTCCGTTTTGAAGCTGCGAGATGTATTGAACTCGTTCAGCCTTGAGGTAACTTCTGATATCCGCATATGCCAGACAACAATTTTCTTCGAAGATCGTGATAGTTTCGTGTGCAGTCATATCTGGATCGGCAAACGGATCACCTTCACCTCGATCGTAAGGTCCCCATGATGGTCCAAAGGTGACGGTATGGTTTGGCTCTGCTTTTGAGTCAAGTTTAAAAAACCGGTTTAAAGGATTCCATTCAGGATAGCGATCAAAATCGGTCATGATCTCCCATACGGTTGCTACTGGCGCATCGATCTCTATGGGTGCCGCATAAATGTTTGCTGCAAATATGCCGCGAATATTCTCCGGTTCCAAGGGATTGAATGGCCCGAAAACTGATGAGTTAAGCATGTTCGGCTCCTTTGGGTAAATACTCTGTATTTATCCTATGACAAGTAGAATAATCCAATTTACTCCAGGTCAAACATCGCTGCAATACCAAACCGTTTTCCGGCGGTAAAACCACCGTCTACAACGATTGAAGTGCCATTAACAAATGAAGATTCGTCCGAAGCTAGAAAGAGTGCTGCATTGGCAATTTCATCAGGTTTGCCGAGCCGCCCCATCTGATGAGCATCGGTAATTCGTTCCTTGATGGGTTGGAATTCTTCAGAACTGTAAAGTTCAGAAATAAATGGCGTTTCGATAAATCCGGGGCAAATGGCGTTGGCTCTAATACCTTTGCGTCCATAATCGATGGACATGTTTTTCGTTAGGAGGATTACCCCAGCTTTTGAGGCATTGTAAGCGCCTGTGATCTCTTGTGCCTCAATACCATCGACACTGGCAATATTGATTATGCTACCGGAACCCTGTTCCATCATGATGGGCAATACATGTCGACAAGCCAAGAAAGTGCCTTTGAGGTTGATATCCATGACACGTTCGAATTCACTTACCTCCATCACGTGCAACGGACCCACCGCCGCTATACCAGCCGAGTTCACTAATATATCGACGGACCCGTATTGCTCTTGTGTTAATTGGACGGCTGACGCGAGAGCTTGGTCATCTCGCACATCGCCAGTGATGAGTTGGCATTTGGGCTGCAGGGTGACTGCTGAAACCCAGTCAGGTTCGGGAGTTTCATTAACATCAAAGCCAACGACTACGGCGCCTTCC
Organism: Chloroflexota bacterium; assembly: GCA_013203045.1. GTDB lineage: Bacteria > Chloroflexota > Dehalococcoidia > SZUA-161 > SpSt-899 > JABMQN01. The sequence goes on along the minus strand of JABMQN010000031.1, from coordinate 3,718 downwards.
TCAACAAAGCGGCGTGCACAAGCAGACCCTATCCCCGAGGCAGCTCCGGTAATAAATGCTATTTTCTTTTCTAATCTCAAAACGTTACCCTCTTCTGTTTCTTTGTTTTACGTTGAATTACTAGACAGGCACTCCAGCAACATGATTGGCCACCTTGATTGCCGAGTGCACCGACTGGTGAACTCCCATCCCCTCTACACCACCGGCATCGATTCCGACTAACAGCAATCCATCGATTGGTGTTTGGGCTTTTGGCCTGTGAAGACCGCTCTGGCCGACCGCTTGGCCAAGACCCATGCATTCGCCTCCCTGCCCATAGATCACCCGATCGCGTGTGAGGTTGCATACTTCCGCCGGTCCCGCATAACGTTTGGATTCCAGTACAGGGACGATTTCGGGCCAGAGTTCAAAGAGGATTTTTTCCGTTTTCTCTATCAGCATACTGATAGACTTCGAATCCCGGTCCGAAGGGCAGATCGTTCCCGCACTGAGGAGTTGTTTTCCGGGAGGCGCTAAACTCGGATCATAGTTCGTCATCACTTGAGCGTAGATAACCACGTCTTGTGGTTCGTATCCATTCTCTACACGTTGATATTTCTCGAGGTCCCACCATGCATCGTCGGAGTATGCTACCGCAATATCGAAATTCAGCACGGGCTCCTTGAGGAAATAGACCTGTGAAGTCAGGCCCCAAGCCGGCTGGAGTTTCTTCACATACTCAACATAGGATTGTTCGAAGTACTCTTCTCCGGCGAGCTTCAATACGGTGGGATGAATACCGGCGGAGCTGATCACGAGGGGCGAGTGTAATTCTTCCCCCTTTACTGTGCGAACTCCGGCGACTTTCCCATCTTCGATAATGATCTTTTCGATCTTTGTTCCGGTCTGAACTGCGCCTCCGTTTTGGACAAAGATATCCAGCAACTGGTTGGCAACACGCATCATGCTGCCTTCGGGGTAACCACCCCCACCGTTGTTGAACGAATCCTGAGCGATGCGTATGTACTCTGCTGCAGAAACCAAGTCGATCGGTTCGACCATCGCCATGTTGGCGTAGAAGCCAAGGAAGTTGTATACAGCTGAGGGCATATCGTAGTTCATGCGGTCCAGGTACTGCTGAAAGGTGATATCTTCTTCATCCAGTTTTAGAATCTCTTCGGGGGGCTTGAGGAAAATGTCTGCCAGGATCGATACCGCTTTGGGCTGCTCATCTTCCGATAGACTCCAAAGTTCAAACAGGTGATTCATGTCAGGTGTTTCATCTGGTTTCCCGAGCAGGATATTGACATCATTCACAACCTTCCAGTTGCCAGAAGGACCGCGATACCCGAAAGATGCCCTTTGCGGACCTATTATCTTAGAGAAGTCTTTATCCAATCCAAGCTCTGTGGCCAACAACTCAAGACGATGCCCCCGAACTGGTGTGAGCCCGATAGGGAAATAATCATATATGAAGCCATCTTCGGTTGCTCCCAAAACGCGGCCACCGATCTCATCGTTCATTTCGACGATTAGCGGCTTGTATCCCTTCTTTGCCAGCAAAGCACCGCAGGCAAGGCCCCCAAGACCGCCCCCGATAATGATGATTTCGTGTGCTTTTCCCATCTCGGTTACTCCTAAATATCCGTTCTCTTCAAAGGGTTTTTGCAGGACTCATCCTATTAGCGACCGCTACTCCTTTGATCCCCTCTCGAGAGGGGTGGTCGAAGGCCGGGGGGGGGGGTGTTCCCCCGCTGGATGGTCTAATATGTAATTCCCTCGATGTGTATTCTTGTTCTCATATCGATAACCGGCAATCGGACTGATGCTGCTGACACACCCCTGAATCCCCTCTCAAGAGGGGACTTTACTCCCCCTGTTCATGGTAGCATCTGCCATCATATTCGATTCCCCAAAATCATCCGGAAATAGCCGATATCTTGCCCTGCTGCGGAATGTAATAAGGTGACGGATACCACCATTTGCCAGGTTCGACCACCCCGTCTTCGATCAATATATGCATCAGGTTATACGGAATAGCCATCAGGCATAATGCACCGGGATGTGCCATTGTTTGATGGCAGGCATACAATCCATCGATCGGCGTTCGATACCGGGCTAATTCCGGTATGGGCCGTTTTTCTGCCCATTGATCGCTGCAATGGCGGCTGCCGCACCAGGTCCCACCGATGAGACCCGTATTGCGGAACTCCGCGTCCCGGCCACTGGCTGAGAAGTGATGGATCACATTTTCGTCTTCGAGTCCTGTCAATGCCTGCCCAAAAGCCTTGCGCATATACGCATCAAGCTCATCTTTTCTCTCCATCTGGGTATCTATGCCTTCGACCTGCAATTCAGGGATGGGGACGTTCACTTCTATGGGACATGAAATATGTCCGTTGGGATGGTACCCCTGGCAATCCGTCGGGTCGAAGTTCTGCGACGGGGCCAGGAACCACATCAGTTTCTCGGGCGGTATTGTAGGCATACTCTTTCGACCGTCACAGTCCGTGACATTCTCGTAATACAGCTCGCGTGAATCCACAGGATACACAGCACCAAATGGAACCCTGTCCGGACCTATACACTGCTTTTCCATCTCTTTGAAACGGGGCTGCCAGTGGAGTGGCTCGCGGGTATGGAAAGTGGACGTGTAGAGAGTGCCATTCTTTAAACTGATGTCCTCCAAGTTGCGAATGAAGCTGGGTTCCAGATGTTTGCGCCCGACCATATCGAAGAAAGCATGTTTGTAGTCGACTGCAGCGATCACTGCCTTGTTAGCCCAGATTTTCTTTCCGCCCATGGCGGCATCCTCACGTAACTGTACGCCCACAGCACGCCCATCATCAATTATGATTTCTTCTACAGCGCACATGGTTCGTATAGTCGCACCGTGATGCACGGCACATCGATGAATGGCATGGAAGTAGCCATGCAACCCGCCGCGTGGTGTGCTTTGTTTCCCGGTATTGGGGAGAACCAGCAACTGGACACAGAGGAGAGCTGGAACAGCCACTCCTTCCCAGTGGCCAGCAGCGCCGGAAGCCCAGGCGGCAAATGCCATTGTCACTTTAAAAGGTTCGGTTTCGCAGTGCTCATCCATTAAATCGAACATGGTCCACTGGCGTAACTCTGGAGTCCACACATCCGGCTGGTATTTTTTATAAACCTGCATATAGGGAACGTTCTCGTCTGTGACCTCTATCTCCGGTGGATGAGGCGGACACCAGAAAGTGGCCCGCATCAATTCTTTGGTAAATGGGTTGGGCTGACCAAACAATCCTCCCATCTTGGCGAAGCCCATCAGGTCTTTCTCTGCCGGAGGTACAATTCCCTCTGTTGTGGTGCTACCAGTCGCCATCACAACATCGAGATCCGCTGGATTCCAATTCATACGAAAGCCATATTCCCAAAGCTCTAGTTGATCAAATGCCGGTGCTGGTGAAGCATACATGAGCATGGCATGAGGATAAATCCGCGCACCGGGGATAGGTTCAACCGTTTCACACGCGCCACCACATTCGGTCCTCTCCTCAAGTACACACACACTCAACCCGGACTTGGCCAGATATGCGGCTGTGCCCATTCCATTGGGCCCACCACCTACGATTACAACATCGTATCGTTCATCTTTGGGCATTGCCCCCCCCTTCACTCGACGGGAATTTACCCTTCCAGATAGGTCTTGGTATACTTCTCCATTTCCTTAGTTGGCTTCCACCACTTGGTGACACCGAGG
>JABMQN010000030.1 GCA_013203045.1 Chloroflexota bacterium | reverse complement strand
GATGTAACTGGTTTGACAACAAATGTTGACCCATCTTTTCGTTTGATTAGGGCTTCGCCATTGACTTGGGCTTGATCAAGTACAGATGCAAGTTTTTGGCGAGCTTCAGAATAAGTGTATATAGTCATAATATCTCCTCCCTAATACGCACTCCGACCTTTTGCGCTGCATCAGCCAAACCTTTGTCAAGAGTTAATAACGAACATTTGTGTTTCAATGCACATGCGATAACGTAAGCATCATAGGCATATATTTCTAGTTCCGTTGCTAATTCGATTGACATGCTTAACTCTACATCTGATAGTCGTATTGGGATCTGGTTATATGCCTTCAATGCAGCCTTAACTTGTTCCAGCTTGATTCTTTTTCTTTTGGACATAGCAGAGAAGGCATTCCCAATTTCCCAGTGCAGTGATGATGGAGCAACTAAATCAGCACCTTCCACCATTTTGATCAATTGTGGCTTGTGCTCTTCGTTAGTTATGACCGCTATTATCACTGACGTATCTACAACTATATTCATGGACTGCATCCTCATGTACAATTGTACAATTATTATACCATGTCATAGTGATGAGTGCAATAGATTGACTTACCGGTTAAAATTGCCCAGCTAACAATTATTATAAAACAACAAACTGCATATCATTAATACTCAGTTACTAATATTGACTCTTTTCCTCCCAACAGGTACTCTTTGAGCATGGCGAGAGTGTATTTGGAAACGACGATACCAAGCTATATTGTAGCCAGATCAAGCCGTGACCTTGTTGTGGCTGCTCATCAGCAGATAACACGGGAGTGGTGGGACGGAAGAAACAGATTTGAGTTGTTTATATCCCAGCTTGTGCTGCGAGAGGCACGTTCAGGAGATGATGAAGCAGTGGGAAGACGTCTGGAATTGCTCAATGAACTTCCAATACTCGAGTTGTCCGAGGAAACCCATACGCTCGCTTCAGCATTAATCAACCAAGGTGCTATACCGGAAAATGCCACTATCGACGCTTTGCACATCGCCATTGCGGTCGTGAATGGTAGGGACTATCTATTAACCTGGAACTGTGCCCATATTGCGAATGCAACGATGCGCGGAACAATCGAACGTGTCTGTCGAGGTAAAGGCTACGAGCCACCCATTATCTGCACTCCAGAAGAATTGATGGAGGACTGAATCATGTGGCAAGATCCAATAGTTGATGAAGTTCGAAAAGCGCGAGACGAGTACGCGAAACAATTAAACTATGATTTGAGAGCGATCTATCAGGATATCAAGGAGCAGGAAACGAAAGCTGGCCGGAAAACGGTATCATTTCCTGCCAAGCATACTAAACCTCTCGAAGTCTAAGTTACACTATTCACGTACAATTTCGGGCTAACACGTCATTGGAGACCGTCAAAACCTTTAATATTTATCCACAGAGTTCCTGTCTCGATTTTGATAATGTATGGTGGGTATTCATCCATGGAAACATCGAAAAGCATACAAAGGTGCCAGCGTTGGGGGAACGTGATTCCCATTAACGCTACCAGCCCGATCCGACACGTCTCAACATGTTTTGGGCGTCTCCACTAGGATACTGGGATTCTTTGCTGGTAAAAGCATTCTTGTGCTGAACCATGCATTCCAAAAGAAAACGCAAAAGACACCGGCCAAACATATCAAACTGGCCGAATCCCGGAAGTGAGATTATCTGAGTAAAAATTGAGGTTAGATATCATGAGTGATGTACAAAAATACATAGCAAAGCGTAAAAAATCTGATCCTGAGTTTGCCGAAGATTTTGATGCAGGGTATGAAGCATTCAAAATAGGGACAACACTTCGACAAGCAAGGGAAGAAGCTGGATTCACACAAGAGCAAATTGCCCAAAAGCTGAACACCAAGAAATCAGCCATTTCGAGAATAGAGAATCATGCGCAAGATATTCGCTTGTCAACGTTGGATAAATTTGCCGAAGCTCTTGGAAAGAAAATGGATGTGGCAATCCGATAATTTAAATTG
>JABMQN010000029.1 GCA_013203045.1 Chloroflexota bacterium | reverse complement strand
TTCTCGAATTATCTCGAGTTCGGCTACGGTATCAGGCTGAAGTGCCCTCATTCCCAGAAGCAAGACGTCTGCTTCGATCACCGAAAGAACACTGATAATCGCATTTATATTGCTGTCACCTGAAATCGCCTTTACATCGATATCAGGCTGCAGCGGGAGAACCGCTTTGTATGCTTCCCGGAGGATCTCCTGTTCCTCGACAACATACAATCTGATTCTGTTGATGTGGGGGCCAATTTCGACTTCTGATAGGTTGTCTTGCGTCATGTTTTGTCACGTGTTTCTATAGAAGCAACCAATTGTAGCACATGCGAAATGCAAAGTCTTGTCGTTGAAATCGTGTCACGAAAATGACTACAAGCTGCACGTTCGCAAGGTAGCGACAGAGTAATAAAAGGATCAGTTACTATTGCATGTATCAAATTGAGGAGCGTATAATGCGATTACCTTAAGAGGATCGAGTCAAACGAGATTCACAATGGCAGATATTCAGTGTCCAAGATGTGGACGCCCCATGGAGATACGGACAGCACGGAGAGGTCCCAACGCAGGGGGCCAATTCTATGGCTGTACGGGTTGGCCTGAATTCTGCAATGAGACTCTTCCTCTTGAGACAGCCACATTTGATGGCAATATCTTCGAAGAATCTGTAGATCAGGACAGGCAATACCTGCCTTTATCAGCAATAACAAAAGAAATACAGAATGCTCTCCAACCCGTTCTCAGTAGAGACTTCTGGATTAAAGCTGAAATATCATCAGGCCAGGAAAGAGGCGGTTCCTTTTACTGTGATCTGACTGAATCCGACCAGGGTGGCACCATCATCGCAAAGATTAGATGCATCATTTGGAATCGTGATCTTGATAATATTAGACAACATTTCAAGGACAACGGCCTCGATCTCCAGTTGGATGACGGTACTCTTGTTGGTTTCAGATGTGCGGTGCAATATAGCCCCCAGTATGGCCTATCACTAAGAGTTATCGAAGCTGATCCTGCCTTTGTTCTCGGAGAACTGGAACTCAAGAGGAGACAGATTCTTGAACGTTTGACTGAGGAAGGTTTACTTGATCCAAACAAAAAACTGACTGTACCGATGCTCCCCTTGGCCATCGGTCTTATTACAAGTACAACCAGTGCTGCCAGTAATGATTTCCTTACAACTTTAAAAGCCTCAGGATATGGATACAGAATCCATCTTGCCGATGCCATGATGCAGGGTGAAAAGGTAGAGCATTCTATAGTAAAAGCACTAGATGTTCTGGAATCCGCTAACGTTGAACTTGTGGTCATTACTAGAGGTGGCGGAAGTAAGACTGAACTCTATTCCCTCGACAATGAAGCTATCGCTAGAAGAATTGCACAATACGGACTGCCAGTGTGGACTGCTATTGGTCATGAAACTGATACCAGTATTCTGGACTATGTTGCCAATAAGAATTTCAGAACACCAACAGCTGTTGCTGAGGAACTGGTTGATCGGTATGACGGTATGAAACGCTATCTTGATGAATCCAGGAATCGCTTTGAATCAACATGGTCGTATCGCTTGAGTAGGGAACAAGAATGGCTAATAGAAGCGCAAGATGACATGGTGAAGAAGCCTCTTCAGTTTATTCGATCAATTTCAAGTGATCTGAAGCTCAAGGCGTATACCTTGTCTTCTTTGGTAAAGAGTCGATTATCAACCGAAGAAAAACATCTGACTGCCGCTCGGCAACTCATTGTTAGTTCATCACGAACTACAGTCAAGGTTTCTAGGAAGAATCTAATGATGCAACGGGATCGATTTCGAGCAGATCGGTTTTACCGTAGGCTGCGTACCGAAGTAAAAGATCTCGAAGCAAAACGATCACTTTTGACTGCACTGGATCCCAGGAGGCCAATTGAGAAAGGATTTGCGTTGGTGTATGACCAGGCTGGGAAGATAGTCAGATCAGTAGCTGGGATCAATGTCAGTGACGTCCTGCAAACTGAGTTGAGTGATGGAAAAATCACCAGCAAAGTTAGTCGAATTCGGAGGAAATAAAATGAGTTATGATGATGAACTTACGTACGAGCAGAGAGTCCAACAGTATCAAACGGACCCAGCAAGTTTCGTTTATGAGGATAAGTCCTTTTTACTAGATGAGATTCTCGAGCGGCTTGATAATTCTGAAACTCCAATCGATAAACTAGCTGAAGATGTGAAGTTGGGATCGATGCTTATTAAGGAACTCGGAAAGAAACTAAAACAGGTTGAAATGGAAGTTCAGGATGCATTCAAGGAAATTGACGGAGAGGAAGAAGGAGAAAAAGATGATGACGATGGCGAGGAAGTGGCAGATGAATTACCTTTTGAGTGAATCTCGATTTCTCACTAGGCCTCTTCACGAAATCCCCGTAGTCTTTGTGATAGCGCCATCCTGTTGGGTAATTTTAAAACAGGAACAATAGTTAACCAATCACAATAGGGTTCACAGGCGAACCAGTGGCCCCTGTGATTTTCAAGGGTGCCACGGTGATGAGACCCTCATAGCATCGATCCTGCGCCATCTCCGTAAGGTTAAGGAACTCCATTATATATATGCCACTGTGGACCAATAGTATCTTATGAACGCAAAGAAAGTCGTCATCATCAAATGGGATCACCTCTAGAGCGGCATTATCAGATCCCACCGCAACAACATCTTTGTTAACAAGCCATCTCGCTGCATCGGCTCCGATACCGGGTTGATCGAATCCGACATCCGGGTTTTTCGCAAACCAGTAATCCAAATAGCCAGTCCGGATTAATACTAAATCTCCCTTACGAACCTCGATACCTTGAGTATGGGCGCATTTGTCCAGGTCATCAGCAGTAATTGTATGACCTGGCTCAAGCCATTCGACATTGAAGTACCCAGCCACATCGAGAAGCGTTGCATGTGCTGCGATTCCTCCTAGTTTTTCTATGCCAAGTTTCCTCGCTCCGGTTTGGGTTTTCATCTCACTGGCAGGTACGCCATTGTAATGCTTCTTTTCATGGTATACATGGCAGAGGGCATCAATATGGGAAGTGGTGTGTGAGGCAAATACCAGTAGATCTTCATTTGTTCCTGTTCCAACAGGAGCCCCGAAAAGTGCAAAGTTTTCCTCATCCGATTCATTGGTAAGCGTCAGCCGCATAGGAGTTCCCCGATGTTCCAAGAGTGGGACACCACTCGACTGAATCGGGATGCCTAAGCTGTAGACCTTGCCATTACGAATACCTTGGGTAGCGGTTCTGACCATTTCTGGTGTGAGTAGATTGAGTGCTCCCATTTCGTCTTCATTGCCCCAGCGCCCCCAGTTATTCTCAGTTGTTTTCATTATATGCCTCCATCTGGATGACCTTTAATATCGGAGATATTTTGACGTTGTCATCGGGTATAATCTCTCCCTCGTACTTGAAATCGGTCAGGAAGATAAGATCAGCGGGATTCATTTGGGTGAATTATAAGAGGTTCAGGGGATGGAGGGCAAGTTGAGTGCAAATTAGTAGCTGAAAATAAAAGACTACTGGTACTCGTCATCTGACATATCAACACCATAGAAAT